>DATDIC010000171.1:0-3338 GCA_036521275.1 Acetobacteraceae bacterium | reverse complement strand
CAAGGCCACTGTGTACCTGACCGACATCCGCCACCGCGAGCCGGTGTATCGCGTGCTCGGCCGCTGGCTGAAGGGTGTGTTCCCGGTGTTCACCGGCCTCGTTGTTGTTGCCCTTGCGCGCCCCGAATGGCTGGTGGAGGTGGACATCGTCGCGGTAAAGCCGTCGCCGGGAGAGCAAGTGTCCTGAGGCGTTTCGGCCAGAACATCCATGACGTGGCACGACGAACGCCGTCGCCCGCCTTTCCTGCTGATTGCCGCCGACCGTCCAGCATAAGCCGATGCAGCCCGTAACAGCGGATACCTTGCCCCAGAGGGAGCTTTGTGCGGCAATGACGAAGTCGTTCATCGTGGAGGGTGGCTATCGCTGGTCCGGCGGACGTGATCGTGGAGAATATTCAGCGTTTCCGTGAAATCGGGGTGGAGCATTTCGTGTTCGATTTCCGCACCCGGTTTGCCCAGTTCGAGGAGTGCGTGGGATTGGTGGGCGCGGAGGTTCTGCCGCGGCTGAAGCGCTCGGCAGCCTGACTGAGGATGCGTTTCACGCGCGATCTGGTTCATGGCGTGGCGATGGGCTGGCGCAATTCCGTCATTGCGGTTGCGTGTTGCTTGGCGCTGTTGCGGCTGCACCCGCTTGTCCACGCGGATGCGGCGTTGGGGCCGACTGGCAGCATCCCGACTGGCAGCATCCCGACTGGCAGCGGTGAGCTTGTGGCATCGATCGCGGGCACCAACTTGCGCGCGTTCACTTATCGCCCCGTGAGGTGCGCACCCCGCCTGCTACTGCTCGTGTTTCACGGGACCGGGCGCCGGGCGGCGGCGTATCGCGATCATGCGAAGCAGCTTGCTGATCGAGCCTGCGCGATCGTCGTCGCCCCCGAGTTCGATCGCGAGCGGTTCCCGCGCGCGCTGTACCAGTATGGTGGGACCGCCAAGGAGGAGCCCGGCCGGCGAACAATCGACCTGGTCCCGCCGCTGGCTGCCTGGGCGCGTGCGGCGGCCGGGGAGGGCGCCTTGCCGTTCGTGTTGCTCGGCCATTCGGCCGGTGCGCAGTTCCTGGACCGCGTGGCTGCTTTCGTGCGTACGGGGGCGGCCGGCATCATCATTGCCAATCCATCCACCTGGGTGCTGCCCAGCACCAGCATCGCGGCGCCTTACGGGTTCGGCGGGACCGCGTTGGACACCGATGACGCGGTGCGCGCCTATCTGGCCGAGCCGGTCACGGTGCTGCTGGGCACCGAAGATACGGGTACGAAGGACCTGGCGATGAGCCCGTCTGCGATGGCGCAGGGGCCGAATCGTCATGCCCGCGGCGTGCACGTGGTCCGGATGGCCCAGGATGTGGCGAGCAGCCATGGGTGGCGACTGGGCTGGCGGCTGGCGGAGGTGCCGGGCGTCGGACACGATGCCACGGCGATGTTCGGCTCCGCCCAGGCGTTGGAGGCGGTCCGTCGCGCCGTGCCTGACGCGGCCAGGTAGCCGCGCTGGCTATCCCGGCGGGACCGTGTTGCGCGGGGGTTGTTCGGGCGGCAGCGGTTGCGGGCGGGGAGGGGGTGCGCCGGGCGGCCCTTGCAAGATCACGCCACCGCCCTGGTAGGCGCGGTTCGCCTCGGGCGTGAACGGGCCGTTGTCGATGGGCTTGCCGGGCGCGTGCCAGGTTCGACCTGTGGTGCTTTGTCCGGTTGCCGGCTGCGCGAAAACGGAACCGCAGGTCAGCATCGTTATCAGCGCAACGAAGCACACTTCGCGCATCGCGATCTCCTGTGTTCCATGCGGTATGTTGTGTCGGCGGTTGGCTGCGTGCAATCACGTCGTCGCGTGATGCCCGGTCCGGCAGGCCGCCCGTAATTCCGGGGGTCCCCCTCCCTCTCCGGCCCGGGTGCGCTATAGAGGCGGAAAGGAAAACCCGCCCATGGCCCGCATTCCATATCGTGAGAAGGCCGACCTGCCGCCCGACCAGCAGGACCTGCTGGCGCGCCCGATCGCGCTGCACAAGGCGCTGGTGAACTCGCCGGGCGCGCTGCGGGCGTTTTCGGTGCTGGGGCAGTATATACGGCACGGCAGCCGGCTGGACGCGCGCGTGCGGGAGCTGGCCATCTTGCAGGTGGGTTATCTGGCTCGGTCACCCTACGAATGGTCGCACCACATCAAGATCGGGCGCGATTTCGGGGTGACCGACGACGACATCAACGGGATGATTGCCGATACGGAAGGCCGCCCATGCGCGCTGGATGACCGGACACGCATGGTGCTGCGCGCTGCGCGCGAAATAACGCTACAAGGGGAGGCATCGGGTGAGGTGTTCGCGGCATTGGGCCGGCTGTTCGACACCGAGTGCCTGGTGGACCTGACCGTGACGATCGCGTTCTATAATGCGGTGGTGCGCGTGCTGGGCACGCTGAAGATCGACGTGGAAAGCGACTATCAGAGCTATTTGCAGCAGTTTCCGCTGCCGAACCCGTAAGGAGCTGATTGTGAAGATTGGAGTACCGAAGGAAGTCAAAACCCACGAGTACCGGATCGGGCTGACTCCGGCAGGTGTGCGTGAGCTGATCGCCCATGCGCACCAGGTGGTGGTGGAGCGCGGTGCGGCCGTGGGGATTGGCATTCCGGACGATGCTTACAGGGCGGCAGGCGCCAAGGTGGTTGATAGTGCCGCGGAGGTATTTGCGGGCGCCGACATGATCGTGAAAGTGAAGGAGCCGCAGCCAAAGGAAATTGCTCTGCTGCGGCCCGGGCAGGTGTTGTTCACCTACCTGCACCTGGCGGCGGACAAGGTGCAGACCGAGGGGCTGGTGCGCTCCGGCGCTACCTGCATCGCGTATGAGACGGTTACTGATCCGCGCGGGTCGCTGCCGCTGCTGGCGCCGATGAGCGAGGTGGCCGGACGCATGTCCGTGCAGGTGGGGGCGCATTGCCTGGAAAAGGAACAGGGCGGCGCGGGGATTCTGCTCGGCGGGGTGCCGGGCGTGCCGCCGGCCAAGGTGGTGGTGCTTGGCGGCGGCGTGTCGGGGACCAATGCGGCGCGGATGGCGGTGGGGCTGGAGTCGAGCGTGACCATCATCGACAAGTCGCTGCCGCGGCTGAAGGAGCTGGACCTGCAATTCGGACCGCGCGCAACGACGTTGTTTGCCACAGTCGATGCGATCGAAAATGCTGTTCTGGCTGCCGACCTGGTGATCGGCGCTGTGCTGGTACCCGGCGCGGCGGCTCCCAAGCTGGTCACGCGGGAGATGGTACGGGCGATGCGCCCCGGCTCGGTGCTGGTCGATATCGCCATCGACCAGGGTGGCTGCTTCGAAACCAGCCGCCCCACGACGCATTCCGCGCCCACGTACGTA
>DATDIC010000170.1:0-2712 GCA_036521275.1 Acetobacteraceae bacterium | reverse complement strand
CCGTCCGATGATCCGCGCGGCGTCGCGGCCAGCATTCTGGATGGTCTGTTGCTGGGCTCGGGGGATGCGGTGATCGGCATCAATCCGGCCACTGACAGCCCGGAGCGCACGCTGCGGCTGCTGGAGTTGTTAGAGGAGATCCGCACCCGGCTGGACATTCCCACCCAGTCCTGCGTGCTGGCCCATATCAGCACCACCCGCGAGCTGATCCGCCGTGGCGCGCCGGTGGACCTGGTGTTCCAGTCGATTGCCGGAACGGAGGCCGCTAACCGATCGTTCGGCATCCGGCTGGCCGACCTGGCGGAGGCGCGCGAGGCAGCATTGGCGCTGCATCGGGGCACGCTGGGCGACGATCTGATGTATTTTGAAACCGGTCAGGGCAGCGCCTTGTCGGCGGGCGCGCATCATGGGGTGGATCAGCAGACGCTGGAAGCGCGGGCGTACGGTGTGGCGCGTGCCTTCCATCCGCTGCTGGTCAATACCGTGGTGGGTTTCATCGGCCCGGAATATCTGTTCGACGGAAAGGAGATTATCCGTGCCGGCATCGAGGACCATTTCTGCGGCAAGCTGCTGGGCGTGCCGATGGGCTGCGATGTCTGCTACACCAATCACGCCGAGGCTGACCAGGACGACATGGACGTGCTGCTGACACTGCTTGCTGCCGCCGGCGTGAATTTCGTGATGGGTGTGCCCGGGGCGGACGACGTCATGCTGGGCTACCAGAGCACCTCGTTCCATGATGCGCTGGCGGTGCGTGAATTGCTCGGCAAGCGCCCGGCGCCGGAATTCGAAGAGTGGCTGGACGGGCAGGGGCTACTGGATAGCCGGCGACGGGTTCGCCCGCCGATGCTGCCGGCCTCTTTCCGCCGGTTGTTGCCGGATGGCTGAGACACCGGATATCTGGGCCGGAGCCCGGCTCGTTACTCCTGCACGTATCGGGCTGCCGCGCGCCGGGGCGTCGCTGGCCACGTCCGCGCAACTGGCGTTCCGGTTGGCGCATGCCCGGGCGCGCGACGCGGTACATGCCGAGATCGATCTGCCCCGCTTGGTGGGCGACCTGGCAGGACTGGCCGGCCCTGGCGCTCCGCTGGTGCTGGACAGCGCCGCCGCCGACCGCCAGACGTATCTGCTGCGGCCTGATCTAGGCCGGCGCCTGTCGGCGAGTTTCGAGCGTAGCCTGTTTGGTCATCCTAGTGAACTCGTTGTCGTTCTGGCCGACGGGCTGTCGGCGCGCGCCGTGCAGGACCAGGCGGTGCCGGTCTTGGCGGCGCTTCTCCCTTCATTGGATGCAGACGGCTGGGCCATCGCGCCACTGGTCATCGTGCGCCAGGGGCGCGTCGCGATCGGCGACGCGATTGCCCAAGAAGTGCACGCTACTTGCGTGCTCGTTCTGATCGGGGAGCGTCCCGGGTTATCCGCGCCGGACAGCCTCGGCGCGTATCTCACCTGGCGTCCCGGTCCGGCAACCACCGACGCGGACCGCAACTGCATTTCCAATATTCGTCCCGAAGGAACCAAGCCGCCAGAAGCGGCACGGCGAATTGCCCTGCTGCTGACACGCATGCGCCGGCGGGGCTATTCGGGAGTGGCGTTGAAGGACGAAGCGGAGGCAATAGCGTTGAAGGACGAAGCGGAGGCAATAGCAATGACGGGAGAGCCGACATGAAAACGCCGACGGCGGCATCCTTGCCGGCGCTGCGTCCGCAGACCCTGCCGGGGCGCTCCAATCGAACCGGGTTGCCGTCCACTTACAGCACCGGAGCCATCGCGCTCGGCGCCGCCGCGGCGGGGGCGCTGGCGATCGGCGCTGTCGCCGTGGGCGCGATGGCGATCGGCCGTCTGGGCATTGGCGAACTGCTGCTGAAATGGGGCCGTGTGAAGCAGGCCGATGTTGGGTCGCTCACGGTGGCGGAGCTTGTCGTGACGCGCCTCGTCGTTCGCGAGTATGTCCGCCCCGGAAACGGCGAGCCGCACCAGCACATTGACGCTTCTTCATAGAGGGCGCGCACAAACGCGTCAGCGAGGTCGATCGGCACCCGTCTGTGGGCTGCTTATCGCTGCGGCTGCTTATCGCTGCGAGGGTCTTCGGCATCGGCAGGCGAGGTCGACCAGCATGCCATCATTCGGCAGCAATTCTTTCTACAGGGATGGCGGAGGGGATCCTGCTACCCGTTCTCGGCGGCACCGATCTCGCCAGCGACTCAACGTCCGTTCGCTCATGCCAAGATGGCTCAGCTCAAACCGCTCCTCCAATCCCGCACATCGGCAAACCGCATCCGACGTATCCCATCGTGAATGCGTGCCCCGTCCATCCATGCCTGCAGTCCTGGAGGCCCAGTGGATCAGACACTGCACGAGCTACAAACACCCGACAAACCATCAGCTCGCCACAAGGTCGCCGAAAGGGGTTGACCCGGGGATTTGCCGGGCTTAGATAGCGCCCCTCGCGTCGGCCGCTGACTTGCTTGGTCGAGGCGGTTCAGCTATCCTCTTTGGTTCGTGCCGAAGCGGGTGCGCATAGAAAGGCAGACTGGCGGGCATTCCGGATGGGATGCAGAGTCGTCGGCTTTTGTTCATTGACAGTTTCATAGGCTGGAAGGGATACGTTGGCGGCGTTCTTTGGGGGTTTGTGTGTGCTGAGAGTGGTGCATGCGGGCTCTGGCTGGATTGCTGGCGGGTTTGGGCTGATGAGTGAGCCTGGGCTTGCTGGTA
>DATDIC010000169.1:0-15577 GCA_036521275.1 Acetobacteraceae bacterium | reverse complement strand
GGCCGATATGCGGATCGGTTGGAGTACGAGCTCGCCGTCATCGGATCGATGGGATTTGCCGGTTATTTTTTGATCGTCGCCGACTTTATCCAATGGGCCAAAGCGCAAGCTATCCCCGTAGGACCAGGACGTGGCTCGGGCGCCGGATCCGTCGCTGCGTGGGCGCTGATGATTACCGATCTCGACCCGCTGCGTTTTGACTTGCTGTTCGAACGCTTTCTCAATCCGGAGCGCGTGTCGATGCCGGATTTCGATATCGACTTTTGCCAGGAAGGTCGTGATCGGGTGATCGATTACGTCCGGCAGGAATATGGTGCCGATCGGGTCGCCCAGATCATCACGTTCGGCAAGCTGCAAGCGCGCGCCGCGGTACGCGATGTCGGACGCGTGCTCGGCCTGCCGTTCGGGCAGGTCAACAAGGTTGCCGAGCTGATTCCCAACAATCCTGCGCGGCCGGTCACCTTGCAGCAGGCGATCGACGCCGAGCCTCGGTTGCGGGCGATGGGCGAAGAGGACGAAGCCATCGGTCGGGTACTGGAAATCGCGTTGCAGATAGAAGGCCTGTACCGCCATGCCTCGACCCATGCGGCTGGTGTGGTAATCGGCGACCGTCCGCTGATTGATCTGGTGCCACTCTATCGCGATCCGCGCTCCGACTTTCTGGTGACGCAATACTCCATGAAGCATGTCGAGCAGGCCGGCCTGGTCAAGTTCGACTTCCTTGGCCTGACGACGCTTACGATCCTGGAGCGAGCGACCGGCTTTTTGCGCGATCTCGGCGTGGAGGTGGACATCGCCCATCTGCCGCTTGACGACGCCAAGACGTACGAGATGCTGTCGCGTGGCGATGCCGGCGGGGTGTTCCAACTGGAAGGCCAGGGCATGCGCGACGTGCTGCGGCAGATGCGACCGGACCGTTTCGAAGACGTGATCGCCGCGGTAGCACTCTATCGTCCCGGGCCGATGGCCAACATCCCCGATTACTGCCGGCGAAAGCATGGCGAGCCCTGGGCCGCTCCACATCCCGAACTTACCGACATCCTGAGCGAGACCTATGGGATCATGGTCTACCAGGAACAGGTCATGCAGATCGCCCAGCGCATGGCGGGATACAGCTTGGGCAGCGCCGACCTGCTGCGTCGCGCCATGGGCAAGAAGATCCGCGCGGAGATGGAAGCGCAACGCAAAACCTTCATCGAAGGGGCAATCGCTCGCGGCATCACCGAGGCGAAGGCAACGGAGGTCTTCGAGCTGATGGCGAAATTCGCCGATTACGGATTTAACAAGTCACATGCGGCGGCGTACGCGCTGGTCGCCTATCAGACGGCCTGGATGAAGGCGAACCATCCGGAAGTGTTTCTCGCCGCCTGCATGAGCTTGGCGCTCACCAATACCGATCGTCTGGCGGCTCTCAAGCAGGAGGCCGAACGAAACGGCATCCGCGTGCTGCCCCCTGACATCAACCGTTCGGGCGCCGATTTCAGCGTGGAGCGGTTGTCGGACGGACATCTCGCTATCCGCTACGCATTGGCCGCGATCAAAAAAGTCGGGTTTGCCGCCATGCAGGCGCTGGTCGCCGCCCGCGGCGAGCGAACTTTTGCCGACATCGCCGATTTTGCCGCCCGTGTGGATCCGCGGCATCTGAACCGGATGCAGTTGGAAAACCTGATCCGCGCCGGCACTTTCGATTCGCTGGATACTAACCGGGCGCGCCTGATCGGCGCGGCGGAAACCATTCTTCGTACCGCGCAGCTTCGCGTGGAAGAAGCCGCGAACGGCCAAACGGGCCTGTTCGGCGAGAGCAGGGGGGCGGAGCCATTACGTATGCCGGATATTGCCGACTGGGCACAGTTCGACCGGCTGAGTTTCGAGGCCGAGGCGGTCGGCTTCCATCTTACCGCCCATCCTCTCGATGCCTATCGGCAGGTCCTGACCCGGCTCGGTGCCGTTTGTTCCACCCAGCTCCTGGCACGAGCGCAGGCCGGAGTATCGCGAGTCAAGCTGGCCGGCACTGTGGTCGGCAGCAAGGAGCGCGTGACCCGCACAGGCAGCCGCATGGCATGGGTGCAGGTCTCGGATGCTGGTGGCTCGTGCGAGGTGACGGTATTCAGCGAAATCCTCGGCAGTGCGCGGGAGCTTCTCCAGAACGGATCGAATGTGCTGGTTACCGCGGACCTGCAGCTTCAAGGAGATGTACTCCGTATCACCGCCCAGGAAGTGGTACCGCTCGATCAGGCCGTTTCCGGAGTTGGCGCGGCTATCCGGATCTCGTTGCAGGAGACGGCTGCTGTCCCGCATATCCGCGAGTTGTTGGGCCGTGAACGCGGCGGCAAGGGGCGGGTCGTGCTGGTGCCGCGGGTTGGGCGGTCGCGCAGCGTGGAAATCGCGATTCCCGGCGGATTTCACGTGACGCCGCACCTCGCTGAGGCACTGAAGGTTCTGCCGGGGATCGAACGGGTGGAGGACATCTGAGGCCGCTGGCCTTGCCGCCCCGGTCGTGCTACCCGGGCGCCCCCACGAACCGGAGGATCGGGATGTCGGACTCTACCCTCGCGCCGCAGACCGGCGGGCAACAACGCCAGCAGCCTCTCGTCGTGAATATCCAGTACGTGAAGGATTTGTCCTTCGAAGTGCCTGGCGCGCCGCAGATTTTTTCTCAGCTCAAGGCGCAGCCTCAGGTAAATATTAACCTGGACGTGCAAGCGCGCCGGGTTCACGAGGGGCAGCACGTATACGAGGTGTTGCTGATCATCCGTGCCGAGGCGCATGAGGCAACGACGACGCAAGGCAACGGCCAGGGCGTTCCTCCTACGGTATTCGTTGCGGAGCTGACCTATGCGGGCATTTTCACGCTGAGCGGGTTGCCGGACAACGCCGTCGAGCCCGTCCTGCTCGTTGAGTGCCCGCGTGTGCTGTTCCCGTTCGCCCGTAATATTCTGGCCGACGTGACCCGCGATGGCGGATTTCCACCAGTCTTGTTGCAGCCCATCGATTTCGTCGCGCTGTGGCAGGCCCGTCGCGCCCAACAGGGTCAGCCGGCCGCGCAACCGACGATGGCCTGACTCTCGATTCAGGGCCGGGGAGGCGACGCCCCATTGGGGCATTTATCCTATGTTCGGGGATAACTAGGAAAAAAAGCTTGACGAGCTTTCCCGAATAACGTATCCGTTCCGCATCCGGGGGCTAACTTTGTCCGCCGGCCTTGCCTCAGAGAGTGTCCTCAGGCCCAGGTTCAGCACAGGAATGCTGTCCTGGGCCTTTTCTTATTTGAACGCCCGCGGCTGAAGCAAGCCGCGGAAGCGTGCCGGCTCGCTCCGCCGAGCCGGTACCACCTATCCGGCCAACGGATCGGTCCGGATCGACCGCGCATCCCGCACGGTCTGTCTCATATGCAAAGAAAGTGTAATACCATGAAAACTCCGAAGATTCGCGTCGGCGATGGCCTGCGTCTGCCGAGTGTGCGCGTGGGTGACGGCCTGCGTGTACCGTCGGTTCGGGTGGGCGATGGCCTGCGCGTGCCGAGCGTGCGCGTTGGCGACGGCCTGCGCGTGCGCGGCTGACGCTACCCGCGGCCCGGACAGTGTCCGGGCCGCCCCCCTCTGACGCCCAGGAGCCGAAGAATGACCCCTCCCGACGTGCGATTTTATCGGTTCATTGATACAGCGCGTTCTCCACAGCGGGCTGACCGGTCCGCGATCGGGACACTGCCGATGCGCGCGGTCCGCTACTGCGAGGCGGTCTGCTCGGCCACCGCTTTCGGCTGGTGGTTATTCTGCCCGGTTGACTGCTGGGTACTCTACGACGGTACCGGAATGTTCTGGAGCCTGGACGGCGACAAATGGCTGCCGCTGTCCGATGCCTGTCATTTCCCGGGCTTCCCGGAAGCATGGGATACCAAAGCCCCGGCCGCACTGGCTGGGCTGTGTCCACCATTCCTTACTGCTCTCTACGAGCATGGCGGTCTTCTGCAGGTCCAGCTTGGAGTCATGGCGCGGGCGGCGCCAGGCTGGGGTCTGCTGATCCGGCGTCCGGCGAATTTTCCGCTGATGACCCACTTCGAATATTTCGAAGGCATTATAGAGCCGGAGTCATGGTTCGGCCCCTTGTTCATCAATCTTCGGTTCACCAAGACAGACGCACCGATCCGGCTGCGTGCCGACCTGCCCCTCGCGCAAGTACAGCCAATCCCGCGTTCGCTATACAGTGACGAGGTACTGGGCGACATGAGCCTGACCGCACGAGGTCTGGACGAGTTCACTTGCGCGGACTGGGACGACTACACGCGCCGGGTTGCCGAACCGAACACAAGGCCGGACCGGCCCTTTGGGGCCTATGCGGTGGAGACACGCAAACGCCGCCGGGCATTATCCCCGGCTGAAATGCGGCCGGCGTCAGAAAAAATCGAGGCCGCGGCGGCGACGGCCTGGGGCGGATGCCCGTTCAGCGGAGCCGTGGCATGATCCCGTGGGGGCAAATCGGGCTGTGGGGCGCTGCGTTTGCCAATATCCTGCTGATCGGCCTCCAGGGCCGTAATCTTAATACCGGCAATTACTTAAAAGGAGCTGTGATCGCGTTCGCGCTCAATAATACGCAGTTCATCTACATTCACGCAGCAGTTGGTTATAGTCATCTCGCCTTTACCTCCATCGTCGGATCGGCGTCGGCGACGGGTATCTGTGCGTCGATCTGGTTGTCCCGGCATATCATCCATCGTGGGCACACGTTTCTGTAAGGCGGTGAAGCGCGGATCCGGCGATGAATCGGGTATCGCGATCATTACGCTTTAGCTTGCCTAACCTCTGATTGTCTGCTAGCCCTCCCGATCACGCTTTGGTAGCAAACCGTCGAAGAGCGCGCGTCTTAGGCAAAGAATAAAGACCCGAAGTCGAAAGGATACACCAAAACGCCGCGGGGGCACGAGCCGTTCGGCGATTTCGGAACCCGCGGCTGTTCACTGCTGTCGAACCGGCAGCCTTGCCGATCGGAGGTGAGTTATCACCGCTCCCGAAGCCGAAAAGCGGCTTGTCTTCCAGCGACCAACCGCGCCACCTTTGCTGCGCATCACGTTGCTTGGCTCGATGCAGGCATTCGATGCGGCCGACCGGCTGATTTCGTTCCGCGCACGAAAGACGCGTGCAATCCTTGCGCTGCTTGCTCTTGCGGCTCCCCGGCAGGTGCTGCGATCTCAACTCATTGCGCTTCTATGGAGCACCCGTGATCTGCAGCAGGCGCGTGGTTCGCTGCGCCAGGCCTTGCATGAGCTGCACACTGCGCTTGGCCCGCTGGCCGCTTCGTTGCTTGTCGTTGACCGTCACCAGGCGGGGCTGTGTGACAACGGCCTTGACATCGAGTCACTTGAGGCCCCGGACAGAACCACCGATGCTCCTGCGAAGCAGGAACAGCTTTTTCTGTTGTCCGATCTCGATGGAATCGATCCTGCATTCGATGCGTGGTTGCTTAACGAGCGCTCCAGGCTAAAGCAGAGGGGACGTGCACGGGCGGATGCGGCCTTACGCTCCGCTACCAATGCGGACGACGCGTTCGCCGCAGCGAAAACACTGCTCGGCATTGACCGTGCGCATGAGGGTGCCTGGGAAGCCTTGATCCGGTCGCACATCGCCCAAGGTGATCGCGCCGCCGCGATCGCAACCTTCGAAGAATGCCGCATTGCCCTTGCCGAAATCGCGCAGCTCGATCCACCGGCGTCGATCAGCACGCTGGTTGCCGAGGTCCGTGCAGACGAGGCGCCGCTTCTCCGAAATTGGCTTCAACGGCCCGCGTCCGCCCAAATCGCCGTTTTCGACCAGCAACGGCATGACCGGCTACGCGTCGGCGTTCCCCTTGTCCGGGCACTCGGCGATGCGGCCGCTGGCCACCTTGCGGCGGGCCTTGCCGAAGAGCTGGTATCGGCGCTCGCGCGCTTTCGCTGGCTGTCCTGCTTCTCCGTGCGGTCGCCCATAACCGATGTCGTGGACAGTTCCGGCCGGGTTCGGTGCGGACCTGATCTCGATCTGGTCCTCGACGGCGCAGTGCAGCAGAATGGTGAGCAGCTTCGGGTGGCCGTTCGTCTGCTGGACCTGCGCGCGGCCGGAGAAGTGGTATGGTCAGAGCGGTTCGACCGGACGTTGGGAAATCTGCTGACGCTGCAGGATGAGATCGCGAGCGCAACCGTCGCCCGCATGGAACCAACGTTGCTGCTATGGGAAGGTGAGCGCGCCCGAGCGAGCCTGCGAGGCAATCCGAGTTCACATGATTTGTTGCGCATGGCAATACCGGACCTGTTCCGTCTGCATCGTCCTGGTTTCGAGGAGGCAGGTGTCAGGCTGCGTCAGGCGCTGGAGATGGAGCCCAATTATCCAGAGACATATGTCTGGTTGACCCAATGGCATCTGTTTGCCCTGGGACAGGGCTGGACGGCGGATGTTGAGGCAGCCACCCGTTCGGCACAGGAACTGGCCAGCCGCGCGATCGAACTTGCGCCGGGCGATGCCCGCGCGCTCACCCTTGCCGGACATGTTCGAGCCTTCATTGATGGCAGGCCGGAGGAAGCGCGGTGGCTTCATGAACGTGCGCTGTCCGCCAATCCCAATCTTACCCTGGCTTGGTCCCGCGCGGCTTTCGCATCTGCGTACGCCGGGCGACACGAGGACGCGCTGTGTCAGGCAGAGCAAGCACGACGCCTGTCCCCAGATGACCCGCTGGCATTCCTGTCTGAAAGCGTCCTCGCGCTATCCAATCTGCTGCTTGGCGAGTACGAGGCTGCTGCCAGGTACGGCGCACGTGCGATCACGATCAATCCTCGTTTTTCTACGGCGTACAAGGCCCAACTGGCCGCCCTCGGCCATTTGGGACAGCACGAGGAAGCCACCGAAATTCGTGGCCGGCTGCTGACATTGGAGCCCGGATTCTCCATCGGCCAGACGCTCAGGCGCCTGCCTATCAGGAAACCCGCGGATCGCGCGCGCTATCTCGATGGGCTCCGTCTCGGCGGACTTGGCTGAGATGATCGAACGAGCCAGCGGACAGCGTCATTCATGTGTCGTCGGTAAATCCAGCTTCAGCGCCAATTCCTTCAGGCGGGCCGGCGGCACTGGAGCCGGTGCGCCCATCATCAGATCTTGCCCTTGCTGATTGAGCGGGAACAAAATCACCTCGCGGATGTTCGGCTCATCGGCCAGCAGCATCACGATGCGGTCGATGCCGGGTGCCGAGCCGCCATGCGGCGGGGCGCCGTAGCGGAACGCGTTCAACATGCCGCCAAACCGTGCTTCCACCTCCGCCGCCGAATATCCGGCAATCTCGAATGCACGGATCATGACGTCGGGGCGATGGTTGCGGATCGCCCCCGATGACAGCTCGACGCCGTTGCAGACGATGTCGTACTGGAACGCCTTTATGGCCAGCGGGTCCTGTGAGTTCAGCGCGTCCATGCCGCCTTGGGGCATGCTGAAAGGGTTATGGCTGAAATCGATCTGACCGGTTTCCTCGTTCAGCTCGTACATCGGAAAATCGGTAATCCAGCAGAAGCGGAACGTACCAGCTTCGCTCACGCCCAGTTCCTGCCCGAGCCGGGTGCGCACCAGTCCGGCGAATTTCCAGATTTCTCCTGGCTTGCCGGCCGCGAAGAACACCGCATCACCGGCATTCAACCCGCACGCAGCGCGGATCGCCTCCGCCCGCGCCGGTTCGAGGTTCCGCGCGATCGGACCTTTTGCCCCATCCGCTTCGTAGATAATGTAACCGAGCCCACCGGCCCCCTCTTCCCTTGCCCATTCATTTAGCCGGTCGAAAAAGCTGCGCGGATGGCTGCCCGCCCCCGGTGCGGGAATCGCGCGAATGACCCCTCCTGATGCTGCGATGCGGGCGAACAGGCCGAAACTGGATCCGGCGAATGCGGCCGTCACGTCGAATATTCGCAGCGGGTTACGCAGGTCCGGCTTGTCAGTGCCGTAGTCCAGCAAAGCGGTGTCGTACGGAATGCGGGGGAACGGTACCTGGCTGACCGCGCGTCCTTCGGCAAACTCCTTGAACACACCGGCTATCACCGGCTCGATGGTGGCAAATACATCCTCCTGCGTCACGTAGCTCATTTCGAAATCGAGCTGGTAGAACTCGCCTGGAGAGCGGTCGGCGCGGCTGGCTTCATCGCGAAAGCAAGGTGCGATCTGAAAGTAGCGATCGAACCCGGCCACCATGATGAGTTGCTTGAACTGTTGCGGCGCCTGCGGCAACGCATAGAACGTGCCAGGATGCAGCCGGGATGGCACCAGGAAGTCGCGCGCTCCTTCCGGCGACGAGGCGGTCAGGATTGGCGTCTGGAACTCGGTGAACCCGGCTTCGATCATGCGGCGACGGATCGAGGCGATCACCTTCGCCCGCAACATCATGTTGGCATGCAGCTTGTCGCGTCGCAGATCGATGAAGCGGTATGTCAGCCGGATGTCTTCGGGGTATTTCTCATCGCCGGCGACTTGCATCGGCAGCACCTCGGCCGCCGATTGCACGATCAGCTCCTGCACGCGGATCTCGATCTCGCCGGTCGATAGACGCGGGTTGACGGTGCCGGGCTGGCGCAGAACGACGGTGCCGGTCACGGTGATCACACTTTCCGGCCGAACCCGATCGGCCGCTTCGAATGCCGGGCTGTCGGCGTCGAACACGCATTGCGTCAGCCCGTAATGGTCACGCAGATCGATGAACAGCAGGCCGCCATGGTCCCGCTTGCTATGCACCCAGCCGGACAGCCGAGCTGTCTGGCCGGCATCCGCTGCGCGCAGCGCGGCACATGTGTGGGAGCGATAGGCGTGCATCGAGCCAGAATCCCGGTGAATGAAGGGCGGTCACACAAGCCCGCGGCTCTGCGACAAGTCAAGCCGGCCTCCGCCACTCGCGGCGCCCGAGGTTTCTCTATATTCCTGGACCGACGGAAGTGACGAGCCGGAAGGTGCAACCGATGATCCGCAGCCCGATCTTGCCTGCTGTAGCCATTTTAACGAGCCTTTTGATGACTGGCACTCCGACCGTCCATGCGGCCGGCCCTCCCGCCGCGCTGCCCGGGTCGCCGGCCGGAACCTGGCGGCTGGTGCCGCTGACCAACTCGCAGGTGCCCGCCGCCTGGGTGATCAATACTGAAACTGGCGACACGTACTTGTGCGGCGCTGGTTCCTCCGAGGGCAAGGCAACGATCGCGTGCCTGGAGGCGGTATTTCCGCCGTCACATGCCAAGTAACACTGCAAGCCAGATGACGCCGGACCGGTCTGCTGGCGGCTTTCCGCCGCCCCGGCTTATCGAAACCACCAAAGATCTCGAATCCCTGTGCCGCCGACTCCGCAAGGAGGCATTCGTCACCGTCGATACCGAATTCATGCGGGAGCGCACCTACTGGCCGGAGCTGTGCGTGGTCCAGCTTGCCGGTGCCACCGAGGTCGCGGTCATAGATGCCGAGGCCCCGCAGATCGATCTTACATCGCTTGGCGAGTTGCTGGCCGACCCGGCTGTCACCAAGGTGTTTCATGCCGCGCGTCAGGATATTGAGATATTCGTGCTGCGGTTCGGCAAAGTGCCGACGCCGCTGTTCGATACGCAGATCGCCGCCATGGTGGCTGGGTTCGGCGACCAGGTGGCGTACGATGCATTGGTCAGTGCGCTGACCGGGGGGCACATCGACAAGGCGCACCGCTTCAGCGACTGGGCCGCCCGGCCGCTGTCGCCGGCCCAGGTTGCCTATGCCGCAGCCGATGTCACCTATCTTCGCGCGATCTACGAGAAGCTGCTGGCACGCCTTGAAAAGGAGGGGCGTCTGGACTGGGTCGCGCAGGAAATGGCGCTGCTCGCCGATCCGGCGACCTATCGCGCTGATCCCGAGACGATGTGGCTGCGCTTGCGCCCGCGAACCAGCAACCGACGGGTGCTTGGCATGGTGCGCGCCCTTGCCGCCTGGCGAGAGCGGGAGGCCCAGCGGATCAATATTCCGCGCCAGCGGCTGTTAAAGGATGAGTCGCTGCTGGAGATCGCGGCGACGATGCCGCACACGCCAGATGCCCTCAGCCGTGCTCGCGGTATCACACGTGGATTTTCCGAGGGTCGATCAGGCACTTCACTGCTGGAGGCGGTGGCGACGGCGAAGCTGCTGCCGGAGGACGCTCTGCCGCAGCCGACGCGTGGCGGGGACGCGGCCCGTCCTTCGCCAGCCCTCGTCAGCCTGCTCAAGGTGCTGCTGGCGGCTCGGAGCGAGGAAAACCATGTGGCCCCTCGGCTGGTCGCCAGCACGGAGGACATCGAACGGCTGGCCATGGGGGATGAGGACATCCCAGCGCTGCAGGGGTGGCGGCGCAAGATTTTTGGCAATGACGCGCTGGAACTGAAGGCGGGACGGGTCGCTCTGGGCGTTGGGCAAAAGCGCGTCCGATTGATCGCGATCCCCCCTTAGGAGTCGTTCGGAAACAACCGCGTTATCTCGTCAATTCCCGCGAAAGCGGGAATCTATCGCGGCCCGCTGGATTCCCGCTTTCGCGGGAATGACGGTTGATTCCGTTATTGCATGACGAGCCCTTAGGCCGCCGTGCGCCGAAGGTGGGGGGTTTGTGCGTTTCCCCTTCAAGCCTCAGCAGATCGAAGCTGTTTCGCGTTCGGACAATCCGCTGCTGCTCTGTCTCGATCATCGCCAGGACGGGAGTTTCGACCGAAACGCTCCTTGGCGATTGAAGAACGCTGACCGCGTCCGGGCCAGGAGCCCGCGGCGGTTTCTTCATGCGCGACCTTCACGATGGTCTCCGCCAGCGCTGTCACGATTGGTGGCCGCACCCCGTGCGCCGGCAATACCAGCGCCAATTGCCAGCTCGCCGGCGGACTGAGCGGCCGGGCTTCCAGCTCTCCGTGACGCAGTTCGGTGTCAACTGACCCGCGGCTAAGCACGCTGAATCCGTGCCCGGCACGAAGCATGGCCCGAATGATGGACGGATCATCCACCTCCATGCGCAGGCTCAGTGTCAAGTGATGCTCGGCCATCCATCCGTCCAACAGGCGACGCGACGCATTCGGACGCCCGGGCAGGATGAGTGGTAGCTGGGCCAGCTCGGCCGTACGGACCGAGCCCATTCCCGCCGGGAAGCTGCCGGATCGGCCGACCACGAAGACTGGTTCCTGCACCAGCGGCACGATTTCGAAACCGCGCTGCGGCAGCGGATCGTGCAAGCACGCCAGGTCCACTTGGCCGCGCACCAGCCACTCATGAATGTAACTGCTGTAACCGCCAACGATCTTCAGTGCCACCCGCGGATGCTCGGCCACAAAGCGCCGGTACAGGCTCGGCACCAGGTACGTGCCGGCTGCTGGTGGCACCCCCAGCGTCACCGTGCCGGCCAGGCCGCCGGCGCCGCCACGTACCTCGTCCCGCGTCTGCTCGATTTGGCGAAGGATCAGTTGGCTGCGGGCGAGCAGCGTCCGCCCAGCGTCGGTAAGCGTGATCCCATGCCCGTTCCGGCGGAACAGTGCGGTCCCCAGCTCCTGCTCCAAGCGGGTGATCTGCCGGCTGAGCGCCGGTTGAGACAGACGCAGAAATTCCGCCCCACGGCTGTAGCTGCCGAACTCCGCCACGGCGTTGAAATAACGCAGCGCCTTCGTATCCACCGCGAGTGACCTGACGATCTGATTATATCACCTATAGCCGTTATGCCTTGGACGCAACGGCGAGAAAGCCGCATCCTGTGCCGGATGGGTGAAGGAGCGTGCCGGTGAAGTTCGGCCTGATGACGCAGATCCAGATGCCGCGCCCCTGGGGTCCGAACGCCGAGGTCGAGGCGTATCGCAACGCCATTGCCCAGGCGGTCGCCGCCGAAGCCGCCGGCTTCGACTATTTCTGGACCACCGAGCAGCATTTCTTCATGGAAATCGGGCATAGCCCGTGCCCGGACATGTTGCTCGCGGCGGTCGGTGAGCGCACCAGCCAAATCCGCCTTGGCTTCGCCGTGATGCTGATGACGGTACATAACCCGTTCATCATCGCGGAAAAGATCGCCACCCTCGACGTGCTGACCAATGGCCGGGTCGATTTCGGGATGGGCCGCGGCTCAACCAGCTACATGGTCGAGGCGCTTGGCGTGGATGCACTGTCGTCCCGCGAACAGGCTGACGAGGCAACTGCCGCGGTACTGCAGATCTTCGCGCAGGAGCATTTTGCTGGTTACCATGGCAAACACTACAATCTTCCCGCTCGTTATGTCGTGCCGCGTCCGGTGCAGAAACCGCATCCCCCCTTGTGGATCGCCGCATCCAACCTGGAGACGTATGAGCATGCCGCCAGCATGGGCGTCGGGGTGATCGGGGTAACAAGGAACTCTATTTCTGAGACCAGAAACGCGATTGCGGGGTACCGGGACAGGATTCGGGGCGACAGATCCGCCTTCATCGGCGCCTACCCCAATGAGCATGTGGGTGCCTTCGCGCTGACCTGCATGCATGAGGATGACCGGGTGGGCCGTGATATCGCCTGCGCCGCGGCTCGTTGGTACAATGGCGATAACGACGCGGTGCTGAACCACGTGCGGTTCGGCACCGCCGGTGGGCTGGAGAAGGTGAAGGCAAAATTCCGCAGCCGCAGCAACGACGAACTGATCGAGGACGGGATGGCGATCGGCGGCAATCCGGACACCGTCTCCCGTATCGTCGAGAAATGGCGGGACGCCGGGCTGGACCAGATGATTTTCGTGCTGCAGGCAGGGCGGACCACGCACGACCAGGTGATGCACTCGATCGAACTGATTGGGGAGCAAGTGATTCCCCGGTTTGCCGATCACCGGGCGGCGGCGGAATAACCAGGAAAAAAGGGAGGGAGGCCGATGATCCGGCGAGCGTTGATCGGAGGAGTTGTTGCCGGACTGATCGCGGTTGCAGGTCTTGGCGCCGGTTCGGCGAGCGCGCAGCAGGACAGGCTGGTGAAGGCCGATGTTGCCGGCTCGACCACCTGGTGGGGCCAGATCCCGATCATGGTGGCGATCGACAAGGGTTTTTTCAGGGACGCCGGGCTGGACGTGACCCTGCGGCCGATCATTGCGTCGTCCGACCGCATGGCGGCGGTGGCATCCGGTTCGGTTGTGTTCAGCAATCTTGGGCGCATCGCGGTCATCAGCAACATGGCACGCGGCGACGCCAGCTTCTGGTATTTTGCCAATATCGACGATTCGCCGGGCAACGAAGGCTGCTGGGCACGGCCCGGCTTCACCTCGCTGGCGCAGTTGAAAGGGCACAAGATCGCGGCCAACACATCGGCGGAGATCACGCTGGATGGGCTGCTGCGGAATGCGAACATGACCGAGAAGGACATTCAGTTCGTCAACCTGCCGCCCGACCAGATGGCGCCTGCGTTAGCAAAGGGCGATGTGGACGCAGCTTGCGTCTGGCAGCCACTGCTGGCCGGATTGCAGACCGCGGTGCCGGGCGGCAAGCTGCTGGGCCTGGACAGCGATACGCCGATCGGGCAGAAGTTTCATACGATGGCATCGCCCGATATCGTGATCATATCGCGCAAATTCGTGCAGGATAATCCGACGGCGGCGCAGGGCCTGGCCGCGGCGCTGCTGAAAGGCGCGGATTACGCCAACGCGAACCCGGAGGATACCGCGAAGACGGTTGCGCACTACTTCCGCAAATCGCCCGACGAGGTCTTGGCGGCGATGAAGACGTTCAAATATTTCGGTACCGCCGGCTGGCCGCAGCATATGCAAGTGCAGACCGCGCAGATGCAGTACCTTGCGCATGTGCTGAGCGAGAGCGAAAAGATCCCGCAGGAGCCTGACGTGAGCAAATGGGAGAACGTGAGCTTCGTGCCCAGGCAGTGACGGAGCTGGAGGCGCACTCCTCCACCGACGTCTCGTCCCACGCCGTACACGGTGTTCTGACCGCCGATTTGCCGGCGTTTGCCGCGCCGACTGAACCTGTCCTCGAAACGCTCGAAAACACGGCGTCGGCCCCCTCCAGATCACCGGCGCGCCCCGTCCTGATTATCGGTTTGTCCGCTGTCCTGCTGTTCCTGCTCGCCTGGTACGCGGTGACCGCGTTCGGCCTGATCTCCCCCGTCTTTCTGCCGTCACCGACGATCGTACTGCGAGCGGCCGGAAAACTGGCGGCCAGTGGAGATTTGTGGACTGACGTGCTGGTTTCCTCTGAGCGCGTGTTCATGGGATTCGCGCTCGCGGCACTCGTCGCGATTCCGCTCGGCGTGGTCATGGGCGTCTGGTGGCCGGCAAAAGCGATCGTCGATCCGTTCGTGTCGCTGCTGCGTCCGCTGCCCTCGATCACCTGGATCCCATTGACGATCCTCTGGCTCGGCATCGGCGAATCACAGAAGGTGGCGATCGTCTTCCTCGGCTCCTGGATCTACATCCTGATCTCCACGGTGGAGAGCACGCGGCGCGTCGATCCCCTGCTGATCCGCGCGGCACGTAATCTAGGAGCCTCTGACCTCGCCGTGATGCGGGACGTGATCCTGCCCGGCGCGCTACCGGGCATCCTGACCGGGCTGAAGATCACGCTGGCGATCGCCTGGTCCTGCGTGCTCTCGGCCGAGATGGTGGCGGCGCAGGACGGCCTCGGCGCCCTGATCTGGCAGGCCAAGGACTGGGGCAACCTGCCGCTGGTGCTGGTGGGTATGGTATGCATCTCGATCACCGTGCTGGTGGCAGATTTCGCCGCGAACCGGATCGAGAAACTGCTGCTGCCCTGGGAACGCCACCGGCGGAACTGATTTCCATGCAGCCTATCCTCTCTGCCCGGCATGTTACCAAATCCTTCGCCGCCGGCCGTGGCACCGCTGTGATGGCCGTGCAGAACCTGTCGCTGGATGTCGCGGAAGGCGAGCTTGTCTGCCTGCTTGGCGCGTCCGGCTGCGGTAAATCGACCATTCTGAACATGTTTGCCGGCTTCGTGCCGCCGGATCGCGGCGAACTGCGACTGCGCGGCGAGCCGATCCACGGCATCGAGCCGCGTTGCGGCGTTGTGTTCCAGTCCTACGCACTGTTCCCGTGGAAGACCGTGCGCGGCAATGTCGAGTTCGGGCTGCGAATGCGGCGCATGCCCCGCCAGCAGCGCCGCCGTCGCGCCGACCTGTTCATCGACCTGGTGAAGCTGACCGGGTTCGAGGATCACTATCCGGCGGAACTGTCCGGCGGCATGCAGCAGCGTGTCACTTTGGCCCGCATCCTGGCAGCCGATCCTGAGGTGCTGTTGATGGACGAGCCGTTCGCCGCGCTCGATGCAATGACCCGGCAGGTGATGCAGGAGGAACTGCTGCGCATCCATGCGCAAAGCGGCAAGACGATCGTTTTCATCACCCACAGCATCGATGAGGCGCTGATCCTCGCTGATCGCATCATCGTTCTGTCGGCACGCCCGGGACGGGTGAAGGCTGTGCTGCCGAACCATTTGCCGACGCCGCGCACGGTTGCCGTGCAGCTTTCGCCTGCCTACGCGACGCTGAAGGCCGCGGTCTGGGCTGAGGTCGAAGCCGAGGTCCGCCGCCACGTCGAAACCGATCGAGGATTCTAACCCGATGTCGAAGCACGATTTCCCCGAAGCCGAATT
>DATDIC010000168.1:0-4491 GCA_036521275.1 Acetobacteraceae bacterium | reverse complement strand
CCTGGCCACCGGCGCCCGCGCCCGCCAGCTTCCCGGCATCGAATCCGACGGCAAGCTGATCTGGGCCTACAAGGAAGCCATGGTGCCGCCGATGATGCCGAAATCCCTGCTGGTGATCGGCTCCGGCGCCATCGGCATCGAGTTCGCCAGTTTCTATCGTAACATGGGCGCCGAGGTCACGGTGGTGGAAGTGCTCGACCGCATCCTGCCGGTCGAGGACGAGGAAATCAGCGCCTTCGCGCACAAGGCCTTCGAGCGGCAGGGCATGAAGATCTTCACCGGCGCGAAGGTTGCGGGCGCGAGCAAGAACGGCAACAACGTGACGGTTGCGGTTGAAGCCAACGGCAAGAGCCAGTCGCTTACCGTCGATCGGGTGATCTCTGCCGTCGGCATTGTCGGCAACACGGAGAATCTCGGCCTCGAAGGTACCGGCGTGAAGGTCGATCGCACCCATGTGGTGATCGACGAATATTGCCGCACCGGTGAGCGCGGCGTTTATGCGATCGGCGATCTGGCCGGCCCGCCCTGGCTCGCCCACAAGGCCAGCCATGAAGGCATCATCTGCGTCGAGAAAATCGCCGGCCTGAATGATGTGCATCCGATGGACGTCACCAATATTCCCGGATGCACCTATTGCCGCCCGCAGGTTGCCTCGGTGGGACTGACAGAAGCGCGGGCGAAGGCATCGGGACACGAGGTGCGGGTCGGGCGGTTCCCGTTCATCGGCAACGGCAAGGCCATCGCGATGGGCGAGCCGGAAGGCATGGTGAAGACCGTGTTCGACGCCAAGAGCGGGGAATTGCTGGGCGCCCACATGGTCGGCGCCGAAGTCACCGAGATGATCCAGGGCTACACCATCGCCCGCACGCTGGAGAGCACGGAAGCCGAACTCATCAACACCATCTTCCCGCATCCGACGATCAGCGAAACGATGCACGAAGCGGTGCTGGACGCGTACAAGCGGGCGATCCATTTCCGATCGTAAGCGGCGGGCGGAAACGCCCGTCTCCGCCACGAGCGTCAACTCGGGGCTCCGGCTTGGGGCCGAGCGCGATCATTATCCCGGCCGGGATGATCGGCATTCGCCGAGCGCCCGACGGGCTTCATCTCGATCCCGCAGCCGAGAGGTGTGCGTTCGCTTGCCGCTTTTCAGCGCATGTGGTAAATGATCTCCAATTGGAGAAAGATTATCGTGCAGACCCCCGAACGCCCCTTATTCACCCCGACAGAGGCCGCTGTACTGACGCGGCTTTCCGTGAAATCGGTGAACAACGCGATCGACAGGAAGACCGTGCCGGCCACCATCGGCCGGCGCGCGGGCCACGCGACACGCCTGCTCGATCTGCGCGCGCTGATGTCGCTCGCGCTTGAGCGGCAGCTCGCCGATCGCATCGTGCCGGAGCTGCGGCGCGAGGTGTTCGAAGCCCTGATAGACACACGGCGCAACACGGTCTCGCTCGAAGGCGGCCTGCTTAGGGTCGATCTTCGCGAGCCGCGGCGAGAGCTGGCTGCTTCCCTTCGCAGACTGCGACGCGCACGTCAGGTCGTCGTCAGCGACCCCGATATCCTCAGCGGCGAGCCTGTGTTCCGCGGCTCCCGCGTGCCCGTGCACGCAATCGCCGCACAACTCGCGCAGGGCGCGACCGAGGCTGATGTGCGCGAGGCCTATCCGCGACTTACGGCAGAGATGGTGCAGCTTGCGCCGCTCTATGCCGCCGCCTACCCGCTCCGCGGGCGGCCCCGGACACAGCCCTGGCACGCCCAGGCACCGGTCCGGCGCGTCCGGCACAAGCTGGCCGCGATCAAGGTGGGATGAGATTCCTGATCGACGAATGCCTCAGCATCGATCTGGTCTCTGTCGCGGGCGACGCTGGCCACGAGGCGCAACACGTCGTCCATATGGGCAAAGCCGGCTGGAAGGACTGGAACGTTGCCCGCTACGCCAGCGATGGGGATTTCGTGCTGGTCACCAACAACGCCAGTGATTTTCGTAAGCTCTATGCTCGGACACTGCTGCATACCGGCCTAATCATCATCGTGCCGAATGTCGCTCGCGCTATGCAGCGGACCCTATTCCGGGCGGCGATCGACGCCGCGGCCTCTGCCGGCGAACTGGTCAACCGCGTGATCGAGGTCAACATCGAGGGTGAGGACGTGACGCTCGATCTGTACGATTCTCCCGGCCGCTCCGACGGCATGAAAACACCACGATAATCCAGTTGGATCTGTCGCGCGTTGCCCGCTGAACCGCGGGATCAAGCTCTACGGTGCCGCGACGTCTCCGTACGGGTAATAGTCCTGTAGCGCCACGTTCCTATACGGCAGCGCCTCCAGCCGCGTGGTGCCCAGGAATGGCTCGTCCGGCTGCACCAGCAGGATGCACTTCGCAAACCCGCTATCGTCGAACCCGCGCCGGAAATGCACGCGTGACTTGATCGCGATCACATCGAACGCGTCCAGGTCCAGCCCGATTTCGCGCAGCGCAGACGGCTCCATGACCTGCACCAAATAGGGGCTGATCACCAGCACGTTGCCGCGGCCGAACTGCACGCTCACCCACGGGCCGCCGGCGACCTCGTTCACCGCCAGCACGGTGCCACTGATCTCCACCGGCGCGCCGGCCGACACATCCACCCGCCCCCCGACCGCCATCCGGAAGGCGTCGCCGGCCTGTAGCCCCCGCGCCTGGACCGCGCCGACAGCATCCCCATCCGCAATAGTTGCAATCAGAACATTAGCAACATCCTGCGCGATGATTTCCTTCAGCAGCCACGTCGCATAGCCCGACCGATCGCTGTGATCGGCCAGCACCACCGGGCGCGCCCCCGCGATCACCGCCTGCTTCACCAGCGCAACCCCCTCCGCGATCGAATGCACCTTGGTCGATCCCAGCAGCGCCTCTCGGTGGCGCCAGGCATACGCGGCCATATCCTCCGCCACGTGTCGCGCCAGTGCCGCATCGCCGTTCGTGATCACCTGCATGGTCATCCCGACATCCGGCACATCGGCCCAGGGGAACCCGAAGAACACGTTCACGAACACATCCGGCTCCCGCGCCTCCCAGATCAGCGCCCGCTGTACCAAATCCATCCACGGCGATGCTCCGGTCCATTGCACGACGGTCGGCGAGATGATCGGCACCTTGCGCGTGACATGCTCCGGCCGGTACTCGCCCCGGATCGCCCGCACCAGGCATCGCGCGGCACGCTGGCCCTGCAGATGGCTGTCGTAATGCGGGAAATACTTCCCGCTGAATGCCAGGTCGGCGTGCTGCAGAAACGCCTCGTCCTCGTTCCCATGCGGATCGAACGTTGCCGCCAGAAACGCGGCCCTTCCCACCACCTCGCGCACGCGGCGCGCCAGCTCCGCTTCCGGCCGCGCCACGCCGCGCACCGCCATCGCGCCGTGCAGGCACAAATACACCCCGTCGTACGGCCCCGTCGCCCGGAGTTCCGCCATCATCCGGCCGGCAAACGCCTCATACGCTTCATTGGTGACCCAGCCGGACCCCGTTCCGGTCCGCGGCCATAGCGGCGATTCAATCCCGACCAGCTCGACACCATCGAACTCCCGCGCCACCTGCACGAAGCCGCCCATATAAGATTTCGGCCCCGACCCCAGCAGCGCCTCGCCCCCGGCCGGCGACCCCGGATACACGAAATCCTCCAGCCTCGTATCATTGGCAAGGAACGTGACTGTCTCATGCGAGAAATGCAGCACCGCAATCCGCATCGCGCGCGCGCTCACGACGCCAGCGCCCGCATCTCCGCATACAAGTCCGACTTCGCCTCGAACCCGATTCCCGGCAGTTCCGGCAATGTCACGAACCCGCCCTCCACGCGCGTGCCGTCGGGAAATCCGCCATAGGGCTGGAACACGTCCGGATAGCTCTCATTCCCACCCAGCCCCAGTCCCGCCGCGATGTTCAGCGACATCTGGTGCCCACCATGCGGAATGCACCGCCGCCACGACCAGCCGGCATCCTTCAGCATCGCCAATGTGCGCTGATACTCGCACAGCCCGTACGACAGCGCGCAGTCGAACTGCAGCCAATCCCGATCCGGCCGCATCCCGCCATGGCGGATCAGGTTGCGCGCGTCCTGGTGGCTGAACAAATTCTCCCCGGTTGCCATCGGCCCCGGATAGAACTCCGCCAGCGCCGCCTGCATCTGGTAATCCAGCGGATCGCCGGCCTCCTCGTACCAGAACAGCGGATAATCGCGCAGCATCTTCGCATAAGCGATCGCCGTCTCCAGGTCGAACCGCCCGTTCGCGTCCACCGCCAGCCGCGCGTCCGCCCCGATCTCGTTCAGCACCGCCTCGATCCGCCGCCGATCATCCTCGATCGCTTCGCCGCCGATCTTCATCTTCACCACGCTGTAGCCGCGATCGAGGTAGCTGCGCATCTCTGCCCGCAGCGCCGACAAATCCTTGCCCGGATAGTAATACCCGCCCGCCGCATAGACGAACACGCGCGGATCGGCGGTCACG
>DATDIC010000167.1:0-2913 GCA_036521275.1 Acetobacteraceae bacterium | reverse complement strand
GGGATGCGGCGTGCCGCGCACGCTGCTGCACTTGGGCTGGCGGATGTGGTCGATCTGTCGCGGCTGTGCGACAGGCGGACGCCCGAGCGGCCGGCGGGGGCGCCGCTGTTCTGGACGCTGGGCGCAAATCAGACCGGCAAGGCGGCGGTATCCGGTTGGCGCGACATGCTGCTGCCGGCCCTGGCATCGGGGCAGGACATCAGGCTGTGGCCGTTCGAGGGCTCGTTGCGTGGGCTTCTGACACCAGGCTCCGTGGCGATCGCGGAGACCTATCCGGCGGAGGCGCTGCGCCACTTCCATCTGAAACTGCCGGGGAGCAAGCGGCGGCAGGCGCATCGGGCAGCGCTTAGGCCGGCGCTGCGGACTGTGATGGGGCAGCTTCGCGCCGAGGGCGATGGCGTGCTGGACCAAGCTATCGCCACGGGGTTCGGGGCCGATGCCGCCGGCGAAGATCGCTTCGACTGCCTGATCGGTGTGTTGTGCGTGATCAACGTGCTTGCCGGCAATCGCCCGGATTGTGCACCCGACGATCACTGGATCCGGCGCTGGGAGGGTTGGGTGCTCGGGCAGACCGCGTTACCGCTCCGCACCGCCGCAGTGAAGCTTGTCCTGCCGGAGTGATTGTTGGGCCAAGGCCCGGTGAGCGGCGCCGCCTGTCGGGGGTGTGACGCCGGGGTGCTCGCGGCGTATCGTGGTGTGACTTGATCCGCGAGAGGAACGCAGATGGCAGATAACGGACCGACGGTCATCGAGCTGGACCGGCAGCGCATGAGCGCGATGGCGCGGCAGGACATCACTGCGCTGAAGACGCTGCTGGCGGACGAGCTGGTCTATACGCATTCCTCGGCGCGGATGGACAGCAAGCAGAGCCTGATCGGCGGGATGGAGTCGGGGACAACGGTGTATCGTTCGGTCGAGCCGTCCGACGTGAAGGCGCAGGACCTGGGGGATGCAGTGGTGCTGACAGGAATCGCGCGCATCCAGGTGACATCCAACGGCAAGCCGAACGCGTTCAGCGTGCGGTTCACCGATGTGTACGCCAACAAGGGCGGCCGCTGGCAGATGGTGGCGTGGCAGTCCACCCGGGTTCCTGAATAAGGTTGCACTGGCAACCACACGGTGCGGCTTGAGCGAGGGAGGCGAGGATGGCTGGCCTGTCCGACATTCTGGAAACGCCCGGGCCGACGCGCGTCGCCAGCGGGTTCGTGTTCACCGAAGGGCCGCTGTGGCACCCTGACGGGTTCTTCTATTTCGTCGATGTCCGGGCCGGCCGGCTGTATCGGGTCACGCTGGGACAGGAGCCGGAGCTGATCAGGCGGACCGGGGGCGGGAACGGCACGACGTTCGACATGCAGGGCCGCCTGATCAACTGCGAAGGCGAAGCTCGGCGGCTGACCCGGACCGATCACGACGGGACGGTGAGCAGACTGGCGGATCGGTTCGAGGGGTCGCGGTTGAACCGCCCGAATGACGTGATCTGCCGGTCCGACGGGACGATCTTTTTCACCGACCCATCGATTCGCGTGCCGCTGCGGGAGCGCGACGTGGGCGAGGGCGCGGTGTATCGGATCGGGCCGGACGGCGTGTGTCATCGGGTCGCCTGGTGCGAGTATCCGAATGGGTTGGCGCTGTCGGCGGATGAACGCACGCTGTACGTGGCGAATACGCGCTGGAGCGAGTACATCCACGCGATCGAGCTGAACGATGCGGGCGAGATGGTGCGGCGGCGCATTTTCGCCGACATGTCCGTAGCGGACGCAACCAACGGCGTGCCGGATGGCATGAAGCTGGATGCCGCCGGGCGGGTGTTCTGCACCGGATCGGGAGGGGTGTGGGTGTTCTCGCCGGACGGCGGGCGGATCGGCATCATCGAGATGCCGGAAGTATGTGCCAATATCGCGTTCGGCGGCGACGATCTGCGGACCTTGCTGCTGACCGCGAGCACCTCGCTCTACACGCTGCGGGTGAAGGTGCCGGGGCTGCCGCATCCCTGGTATGCGGTGCATCGGAAATGAAGTCATCGGCTGGACGTCGGCGTCACGGCGAATGGGGGACGGAATGGCACTGAAAGATCGGATCGCGTTCGGCATGTCGCTGCCGCATCGCTCGCCCGATCCGATCGACATGCAGAGCGTGCACACGGTGGCCCAGCGGGCGGAGGCGCTCGGGTTCCAGGATTTGTGGGTCACCGAGAACACGCTGGACCATGTGACATGCTTCGATCCGGTGGTGGTGCTGACCTATGCGGCGGCGGTGACAAGGCGGATCCGGCTGGGCGCCTCCGTGGTGGTGCTGCCGGTGCAGCATCCGCTGATGGTGGCGCATCAGTGGGCAACGCTTGATTACGTCAGCAACGGGCGGGCGATCCTGGGCGTGGGGATAGGACGCGGCGAGGAGTATCGGCAGTTCGGTGTGCCGGTGGAGGGGCGCATCGGCCGGTTTCGCGAGCAGGTCGCGCTGATCCGGGCGCTGTGGAGCGGCCAGCCGGTGACGAAGCAGGGCCGGTTCTATCAGGTGGAGGGTGCCCGGATGGCGCCGGCGCCGGTGCAGCGGCCGCATCTGCCGATCTGGATGGGCGTGACGCACCAGGATGCGGTGCGGCGCGCGGCAACGTTGGCGGACGGGTGGATGGGATCGGGCGGATCGAGCATCGCCGCGTTCGCGGAGTCGGTGGTGGTGCTGCGGGCGGCGCTGGAGCAGGCCGGACGCGACCCGCACAGCTTCCCGATCTCCAAGCGCATCTTCATGGCGGTGGATGAGCGTCCGGAGCGGGCGCGGGCCGAGCTGAACCGGTGGTTCACCGAAGTGTATCGCAACCCGGCCGGAACCGATGCTTCGGGGATTCATGGGACGCCGGAGCAGGTGCGCGCGCGGCTGGAAGAGGTGATCGCGATGGGGGCCAACCATCTGCTG
>DATDIC010000166.1:0-2738 GCA_036521275.1 Acetobacteraceae bacterium | reverse complement strand
GGGGGCCCTGGAAAGGTCGGCCGTAGAGCGGCACACTGCAACCAAAGGACGGTTGCCATGCATATAGATTCCGAGGCTACCCGACATCTGCACGGTGCAGCCCAGGCCGCCCGGGCGGCGTCGCGTCAGCTCGCCCGAAGCAGCGCGGAACAGCGGAACGCCGGTCTGCTGGAGATGGCGCGGGCGTTGCGCGCCGGGGGCGCGGACATCCTCGCGGCCAATGCAGCGGATATTGCTGATTGCACTGGCACCGCGGCGTTCCGCGATCGTCTGGGATTGAACCCGGCGCGCCTGGAGGCGATGGCGGGGGGACTCGAATCGATTGCCGCGCTGCCCGATCCGCTCGGCTGCACGCTGGCGGAATGGACGCGGCCGAACGGATTGCGCATCCGGCGGATCGCCACGCCGATCGGCGTGATCGGCATGATCTATGAAAGCCGCCCGAATGTCGGTGCCGATGCCGCCGGGCTGTGCCTGAAGTCGGGGAACGCGGTCATCCTGCGTGGCGGTTCCGAGGGCCAGCGCAGCGCGGTTGCCATCAATGCGGCGCTGACCCGGGGCTTGTGCGGAGCGGGCCTGCCGGAGGCGTCGGTGCAGATCGCGCCGAGTGCGGACCGCGCCTATGTCGCGGCGATGCTGGCGGGTGCGGGATTGCTCGACCTGATCATTCCGCGCGGCGGCAAGTCGCTGGTGGAACGAGTCCAGCGTGAGGCGCGGGTGCCTGTGCTGGCGCACGCAGAGGGGCTTTGCCACACCTATGTTCATGCTGCCGCGGATGCGGCGATGGCGCGGGCGATCGTCGCCAACGCGAAGATGCGCCGCACCGGTATCTGCGGTGCCACCGAGACGCTGCTGATCGATGCGGCGGTGGCCGGCGAGCTGTTGCCGCCGCTGGTGGCGGACCTGCGTGCGCTCGGCTGCGATTTCCGCGCCGATGCCGCGGCACGGGCGATCGTGCCTGCGCTTCCGGCCGCAACCGAAGCCGATTTCGATACGGAATGGCTGGACGCGGTGCTGTCGATTGCCGTGGTGGATGGTGTCGACTCGGCGCTGGCGCATATTGCCCGGCATGGCAGTTCGCACACGGATGCCATCATCACCGAGGACGCCGCCGCCGCGGAGCAATTCCTGCACGGGCTGGACAGCGCGGTCGGGCTCTGGAACGCCTCCACCCAGTTCTGCGATGGTGGGGAATTCGGGTTCGGCGCCGAGATCGGCATTGCCACCGGCCGCGTTCATGCGCGCGGGCCGGTCGCGCTGGAGCAGCTTACGATTTATCGCTATCTGGTTGTGGGAACCGGGCAGGTGCGACCCTGACGGCTGACCCTCTGCCTCGCTTCGGTGATCGCAGGCGCATGCGCGTCGGGCTGCTGGGCGGATCGTTCAATCCGGCGCATGCCGGGCATCGGCAGATTGCCCAATTGGCGTTGCGGCGGTTGCGCCTGGACCAGGTGTGGCTGCTGGTTTCACCCGGCAATGTGCTGAAACCGCGAAAAGGAATGGCGTCGCTGAGGGATCGGCTGGCATCCTCGCGCGTTCTCGCCGACAACAGGCGTATCGTGGCGACCGGAATCGAAAACACATGGCGCACCCGCTACAGCGTCGATACGATGCGCCGGCTGCGGCAACGCTTTCCACGAGTGGAGTTCGTCTGGGTGATGGGAGCCGACATACTGGAAGAACTGCCGCGCTGGCGGCGCTGGGTGAAGTTTGCCGCTTTGGTTCCGATCGCCGTGCTGCCACGGCCCGGCTACACGCTGCGAGCACTTGCCGGCAGGGCGGCGCGGCGCCTGCATGCGGGTCGCCGGGCGGATCGTGCGGCGGCGCTGCTGGCGCGATTCACGCCGCCCGCCTGGATTTTTTTGCCTTCGCGGCAGAGCGCCGCGTCAGCCAGCGCCATTCGTGCCGGTAAAGGAGCGGTGTCATAGCCAAGGTTCCGACGATTCCCGGGCCGCGCAAGAAACAAGCCCCGCGCAAGGCGCCCAAACCATTGCCTGCGGCCGACAAGACACCCGGGACCGCGCGCAAGAAAGCGGTGGTTGCCGGGCCGCGGCCGGCACTGCCGCGGCGTCCACGCGCGGCGGAGCGATCGGCGCTGGAGCAGTTGCAACGCGTGATCGTGACCAGCCTGGAAGACGACAAGGCCGAGAATGTCGTGGATCTCGATCTTGTTGGACGCGCCACGTTCTGCGATCGCATGATCGTTGCGACCGGCCTGGCGGATCGGCAGATCTCGGCGATGGCCGAGCACCTGCTGCGCAAGCTGCACGAGGCCGGGGTGAAGCGGGTGCAGATCGAAGGTACCGGTGGCTCAGACTGGGTGCTGATCGATGCCGGCGATATCGTGGTGCATCTGTTCAAGCCGGAGGCGCGGGCGATGTACGCGCTGGAGAAGATGTGGGGCGCCGATCTGGACGAGGTGGCGTCGGGATGAGCGGGAGCGTGACCCGGTGCATTCGTGTGTGTGTTTGATGCTGTAGAAGAAAGACGTGGGTGCGCGGGCCAAGCCCGCGCATGACGGCTTTTGGCGCATGACGGCTATTGGCCGATGACGGCTATTGGCTGGCGCATGACGGCTATTGGCGCATGACGGGATCGGTCAACGCTTGTAGCCGGTGCTACTCGGCCGCTTGCGCTACTCCGGTTACCCGCGTCCGTGTGCGCATGGTGACGAACTCCTCGGCTGCGGTGGGATGAATGCCGATGGTGCGATCGAAGTCCGCCTTGGTCGCACCCAT
>DATDIC010000165.1:0-5858 GCA_036521275.1 Acetobacteraceae bacterium | reverse complement strand
GGCCACGCTCGTCCGGTCCGCGCACGCCCAAGAGACACCAGGCGTCACTGCGACCGAGCTCAAGATCGGCAACACCATGCCATACAGCGGCCCAGCCTCGTCCTACGCGCCCATCGGCAAGACCGAGAGCGCCTTCTTCGGCATGGTGAACGGGCAGGGGGGTATTGCCGGGCGCAAGATCAATTTCATTTCGCTCGACGATGGCTACACCCCGCCGCGCACCGTGGAAGACACCCGCCGCCTGGTGGAGGAGGACAAGGTCGCCTTCATGTTCAACACCCTCGGTACGCCGACCAATTCGGCGATCGAGAGATACCTCAATCACATGAAAGTCCCGCAACTGTTCGTCGCCACCGGCGCCGACAAATGGGGCAACTACAAGGAATATCCCTGGACCATCGGCCTGCAGCCCAGCTACCGCACCGAGGCGCAGATCTACGCCAAATACGCCCTGAAGCAGAAGCCGGACGCCAAGATCGGCCTGATCTATCAGAACGACGATTTCGGCAAGGACTACGTGAACGGTGTCCGCGACGTGCTCGGGAAGGACTGGGACAAGTACGTGGTCAAGTCCGTCTCCTACGAGATCACGGATCCCACCATCGACTCGCAGATCACTGCCCTGCAGCAAAGCGGGGCCGACGTGCTGGTCTCGGCCACGGCGCCGAAACAGGCCGCGCAGGCTATTCGCAAGGTTCACGACCTCAACTGGCGGCCGATGTTCTTCATGACCAACGTGTCGATTTCCGCCGGCTCCGTGATGCAGCCCGCCGGGGCGGAGAATGGCATCGGCATCATCACCAGCGGCTGGCTCAAGGACCAGAGCGACCCGGCTTGGAAGGATGATCCCGGCATGAACGAATGGCGGGCCTTCATGGGGAAGAACATGCCGGGCGCCGATCTGACCGACAACAACTATGTCTATGGTTTCACCGCCAGTCGGGTGATGTGGCACGTGCTGCAAGCGTGCAACGGCGACTTCTCGCGTGAGAACCTGATGAAGCAGGCCACCGGCATCCAGCGCCTGGAAGTGCCGACTCTGTTGCCCGGCCTGATCGTCTCCACCAGCCCGACCAACTATCACCCCATTCGCGCGATGCAACTCCAGAAATGGAACGGCAAGACCTGGGTCCGGTTCGGCGAGGTGATCGAAGGCGCCAACACCTGAGGACGCGCGCGAATCAGGAATGGCGGGAACGCCGGCCACCTCACTCGTTATGGTCGGGACAAGCCCGCGGCTGCCGGCACGGAATTCGCTTGTACGAGCGCACGGAATTGGTTCTACTGGGTTCCCTATCTGATCGACAGGACCGCGGCCGTGTCAGGTCGGCCACGATAATGCCAAGCGCAGAATCAGGCGCCGTCGGCTGGACCCTGACGGTGAAACTCTCCGGTGCCGAGGCCCATCATGGATGCCGGTGAATCGGGTCCACCCAATAGACCGATTCCGGTTTTTCAACCGGCTCGATATCCAGATTCACCACCACCGCTTCGTTGTCGCTGCGAACCAGCACGCATTCCAACGTTTCGTCCGGGCTGGCGTTGATTTCCTGATGCGGAACGTAAGGCGGCACATAGATAAAGTCGCCGGGACCGGCCTCAGCGACGAACTCCAGGTGCTCGCCCCAACGCATGCGGGCACGGCCGCGTACGACGTAGATGACACTCTCGAGCGACCCGTGATGATGCGCACCGGTCTTGGCGTCGGGGTGGATGCTGACTGTACCCGCCCAAATTTTCTGCGCGCCCACGCGCGCCGCGTTGATTGCCGCGGCGCGGTTCATTCCTGGTGTCTGCGGCGTGTTGGTATCCAGTTGGTCGCCGCGGATAACCCGCACGCCGTCGGTCCGCCAATCAGTCGCGTGATCGGTGCTCGAGTGCTGGTGATCGCCGCTCATTCAGTTGGTCTCCATTTGGCGGCTATATGGTGGTGCGAGGTGCCAGCGGAAGGCCGATGGCTACGCCACCGATTGCGACGATACGTCTTGTCAGCCGAACGTTCCCATGCTGAACTTTGCGGTCTGGAGGAACCGAGCCTATGCCACGAGCCAAAGAGCCCATCGGACCACGCCGGCCAGAGCCACCGTGGATACCGGCGGCGATGCTGGGCTTAACCATCAATACGCTGGCTGTCGGGGTGATAGCGGTCAGCGTCGGGCTGGCGATCAGCGCGGCTATAACGCGCGGCCACTAGCTCAGTTGGCGGCGGCTGCGCGAAGCAGCGCGAAGCTGGTATCGAGCATCCCGATCAGGTCCGGTTGGGCTGCTATCGAGGGGGCAAAGGGCTCCATGGACACCAGCCCGCGATAACCGCCACGAGCCAGGGTGCGGAGTTGCTCGCACGTGCCGAGTCGATCCGAGTCGGCAACCAGCACCCGATGCGCGTCGGTGATCGCTGATTGCGCCAGGCCGCGATCATCCACGCCGGAGACATGGATCAATCCGGTTCGGGCGGGGAACAGGTCCGCCTCGTTGGCCAGGAAATGATGGAAGGTGTCATGCACCAGGCGGAAAATTGCCTCCCCGCCGACGGCGTCGATCGCGTCCAGCGCGGTCCGCTTCGTTCGCAGTGCGCTTTGCGGGAAGCCGAGCGGCTCGACCAGGCCCGTTAGGCTGTGCGCCGACAGGATCGGTATCAGCGCGGACAGCGCCCGGCGGAGGTCGGCGGCGCGGTCAGCGGCGCTGCGGCGGTCCAGTGTGTCGTTGACGGGGCAGAGCACCAGGGCGGCGGCACCGGCGGCCTGGGCCGTGCGCGCCAGCGCGGCTGCTTCCTGCGCGCGTATGTCGGTCCAGTCGTCGAAGCGCTGCAGTGCGTTCACCGTTGCGATACGCAGGCCCGCTTCGGAGGCCTGCCGGCGAACCGTTTCCGGAGGGGTGCCATCCGCAAGCTCCACGCCGGGCAGATCGTTGCGGATTTCAACATGGGTGAGGCCGAGCCTGGTGGCGAGGACGGCAAGGGCGGCAAGGCGCTGGCCCGGGAGAACGCTGTGATTGAGGGCGAATTCCATGCCGCCGATCATGGCCTGGAGAGCGGCATCCAGTCCACGAAGATCAATCCCAGGCCAGACCTTACGAACCCCCTCGTGGACGCGTGCCCAATCCATCGATGCCCCCCTTTCCCCGAGCACGATCGGACACTTCACGAGCTACAAAACGCCGGACAGATCATGAGCTAGCCACACCGGCACGCGGATGACTTGATTCTAGTGGAGAATGTGCTCCAGGATTCTCCCCGTCATGGTAGGTTTTCCCGGCGGTTTTACGACGAAGCGTCTGCTCCTGCGTCCGATCGAGGCGGCGGATTCCAGCGCGGCGTTCGACGTGTATGCCTCGGACCCGCTTGTGACGCGGTACCTGAGCTGGACGCCCTATGTCGACCCGGGCGTCTGTGCCAAATTTTTCGCACAGCATGCGGCTCGCCATGCGAACGGTGAAATCGGGGCCTATGCCATCACGCTACGGGAGACGAGACGCCTGATCGGAGCATTCGATCTGCGGCCCGACACGCATTGCCGGGTGAATGTCGGCTATGTTCTGGGGCGGCCCTTCTGGCGCCAAGGCTACATGACGGAGGCGTTGAGCGAGGTGGTGGCGTGGGCGCTGGCACAGCCGGATGTCTGGCGTGTCTGGGGCGTGACCGACGTGGAAAATCGTGCCTCCGCCGGCGTGATGGAAAGAGCAGGGCTGATGCGGGAAGGCGTGTTGCGGCGGTGGATCCGGCATCCGAACCTCTCGACAGACCCGCGTGACTGTCTCTGCTATGCACGGGTCCGATGAGAACCGACTCGGGGAGGGAGGGCGTGACGTGGCGCGTGTATATCGGATTGCGGTGATCCCGGGGGATGGTATCGGCAAGGAGACGGTGCCGGAATCACTGAAAATACTCGACGCGGCGGCGCGGCGCTTTGGATTTTCCCTGCAATACGCGCACTACGACTGGTCGTGCGAAACCTACAAGAAGACCGGCGCGATGATGCCGGCCGATGGGATGCAGCGGCTTGCGGAGTCGGATTCGATCTTGCTGGGCGCGGTGGGGTGGCCGGATGTGCCGGACCATATTTCGCTATGGGGATTGCTGATCCCGATCCGGCGCGGGTTCGACCAGTATGTGAACCTGCGGCCCTGCAAGCTGATGCCGGGCGTGCGCACGCCGCTGGCCGGACGCAGCGAAACGGATATCGATTTCTACGTGGTGCGGGAGAATACCGAGGGTGAGTATTCGTCTGTCGGCGGCCGGATGTTCCAGGGGACCGACCGCGAGTTCGTGTCGCAGCAGAGCGTGTTCACCCGGACGGGTGTCGATCGGGTACTGCGCTTTGCGTTCGAACTGGCGAGCAGCCGGGAGAAGAAGCACCTGACCTCGGCCACCAAGTCGAACGGCATCACCTTCACCATGCCGTACTGGGATGAACGGTTCGCGGCGATGGGCAAAGCCTATCCGGACGTGCGCATCGACCAGTATCACATCGACATCCTGTGCGCGCATTTCGTGCAGCATCCGGACTGGTTCGACGTGGTGGTGGGGTCCAATTTGTTCGGCGACATTCTTAGCGATCTGGGGCCGGCCGTGGCGGGGTCGATCGGCATTGCGCCGTCGGCCAATATCAACCCGGAACGGGCGTTTCCCTCCATGTTCGAGCCGGTGCATGGGTCGGCGCCGGATATTGCCGGGCGGCATATCTGCAACCCGATCGGCCAGATCTGGTCGGCCGGGTTGATGCTGGAGCATCTGGGAGAGGCGGCGGCGGGTGCGGCGATCGTCAAGGCCGTCGAGACCTTGCTGCGCGAAGGCGGGCCGCGCACGCGCGACATGGGCGGGCAGGCGGGGACGGCGGAGGTCGGTGACGCGTTGGCAGAGTTGATCGGCGCCGGCTGACATGCCGGCGCTGTGCCGGGACTGTCTGGCAGGCTTCGAAGCATCAGCGCCGGTGTGCGGCGTGTGTGGCGGACGGGTGGTGGCACATCCGGAACTGTTCGAGCTGAGCATCGCGCATATCGACTGCGACGCGTTCTATGCCAGCGTGGAGAAGCGCGGCCGGCCGGAGCTTGCGGACACGCCGGTGATCGTGGGCGGCGGCGTGCGCGGTGTGGTGACGGCGGCGTGCTATGTCGCCCGCCGGTACGGGGTGCGCAGCGCCATGCCGATGTTCAAAGCGCTGAAAGCCTGCCCCGAGGCGGTGGTGATCCGACCGGATTTCGCCAAATATGTCGCCGTGGGGCGGGAGATCCGGGCGCGAATGCAGGCGTTGACGCCGGTGGTGCAGCCGCTATCGATCGACGAGGCGGTCTTGGACCTGACCGGCACGCAGGCTGTGCATGGCGGCCCGCCGGCCCTGGTGCTGGCGCGGTTTGCCCTGGCGGTGGAGCGGGAGACCGGAATCACGGTCTCGATCGGGCTGGCGGGCAACCGGTTGCTGGCGAAGATCGCGGCGGAGCGTGGCAAGCCACGCGGGTTTACGGTGATCGGTGAGGAGGCAGCTTCGGTGTTGGCGGCTGACCCGGTTGGCGTGCTGCCCGGCGTTGGGCCGGCAATGAGCCGACGGCTGGCGTCGCTGGGGATCACCAGACTGGGAGAGTTGCAGGCGCTGGATGCCCGGCAGGCCAAGCGGCTGCTGGGCGAGGATGGGCCGGCGCTATGCGCTCGCGCGCGCGGCGAGGATGCGCGGCGGGTGGATCCGGCGCGTGACGCCAAGTCGATCAGCGCGGAAACCACGTTCGACATGGATATGAGCCGGATCGATGAGCTTGAGCGGCCGTTGTGGCGCTGCGCCGAAAAGCTGGGTCGCCGCCTAAAAGAGAACGGGCTCGCGGCCGGCGGGGCGGTGCTGAAGCTGAAGACGTCCGGCTTCGGGTTGCGC
>DATDIC010000164.1:0-2272 GCA_036521275.1 Acetobacteraceae bacterium | reverse complement strand
GCGGATCAGTAGTTTGATCGCCGGGGCGCTCAGCAGGTCTTCGATGGACACCTCGGTGTTGTCGGGATTGAGCCAGGCGTGCTCATAGCCCGGCGAGCTGACGAACTGCGGCGTCGCCGTGTCGTGCGCGCTGCGGCCGATTCGCTCGACGGCCAACCCGGCACCCGGGATGGCTCGTGTCGCGATCTCCGCCAGTTCGCCCAGGGTCGCCACGGACAGCGTCCGGGCGGTCAGCACGCGGTCGGTCGCGGGGTCGTAGATCACAGCGCCGTTGGCGCACACCGCCATTGGCGCGAACCCCAGGTCGTTGACCACCGGCTGCACCCAGCGTGGCGGGCGACCGGTGGCCAGCACGAACTGTGCACCGGCCTCGACAGCGGCGCGCACCGCGTTCCGCGTGCGCGGGCTGATCCGCTCGTCGTCGCCGATCAGGGTGCCGTCCACATCGCAGGCGATCAGCGCGGGCAGGGTCACCGGGCCGATCCGCCTGCGCAGCCAGCCGGAATGATCAATGTATTCCGCTTTGGCTTTGCCCCGGGCGCGTCACGCCGTCGGTTCCGTACTTCTCAAGGCGCTCTTGCAGTTCGGACAACCGGATCGCCTGGGAATCATCGCGGGTCGGCGCTGCGCCACCCAGCCGCCGCGGCACCCAGAACTCGCCCTCCGGGTGCGGGTACTCCTCTTGCACCTGGTACAGCAACTCGTTCATCGCGTGCCGCAGCGCGACGTTGAGTTGTTCAGTGGTGCCGTGCGGGGGCAGCGGGCGGCCGGCCGCCACGGTGATCGGAATCTTGTTGCGGAACACCTTCTTCGGGTGGTCTTTGGGCCAAATGCGATGGGCGCCCCAGACGATCAGCGGGACGATCGGCACCTGCGCCTCGAGGGCCATTCTGGCCGCCCCGGTCTTGAACTCCCGCAGTTCGAAACTGCGACTGATGGTGGCCTCGGGATGCATCCCGATGAGTTCGCCCTCGCGCAGCCGCTGCACGGCGACGTCCAATGCGTCTTGTCCGTGCCTGCGGTCCACCGGAATGAGCCTGGCGTGCTTGATGACGTAGTTGACCGCCTTCACGTCGGCCAGCTCGGCCTTGATCATGAAGTACATCCGCCGGCCCCGTTCACGTACGGCGAACAACGGCGGGAGCCAGTCGAGGTAGCTGGTGTGGTTCTGGGCAAGCAACGCGCCGCCACGCTCGGGAATGTTCTCCAGGCCGCGGAACGTGAACTTCGTTCCGTTCATCGCGACCATCGGCGGCACTATCCACTCGCCGAACCGGTAAAACGGCTCTGCCATGCCCGTAGCTCCTTTCGTGCAACCGGCGCCGCTCCATCGTCGCCGACGCGGACGCCGAATGCCCTCAGCTGCCGGGCGTGTCACCCACCGCGCTCAGCCCGCTTGCGGGCACGCGCGGCCTTTTCAGTTTCCTCGAGAACTTTTGCCTCCGCCACCGTAGGTGCGCTGCCGCCAAGCCTCTGCGGAACCCAGAACGCGCCTTCGGGGTGGGGATATTCCTCCTGCACGCGATGCAGCAAGGACGTCATTTCATCGCGCAGCGCCGCATCAAGCTGCTCGACGTCGCCGGCCGGGGACAACGGCTTGCCCGCCGCCACGACGACGGGGATCTTCTTGCGGCCGACGTTTCTCGGGTGGTCTTTCGTCCAAATCCGCTGTGCGCCCCAGACGATCAGCGGAACCATCGGGACGCCGGCCTCCAACGCCATCCGCGCCGACCCGGTCTTGAACTCCTTGAGCTCGAAACTGCGGCTGATCGTGGCTTCGGGCATCAGACCGACCAGCTCGCCGGCCCGCAGCAACCGGACGGCCTCGGTATACGCCTCGGACCCGGCTCGGCGGTTGACCGGGATGGTCTTGGTGTGCTTGATCAAGAAGTTGACGATCTTCACCTGCTGCATCTCGGCCTTGATCATGTAGCGGATGCGCCGCCCCCGGTAATGCACGGCAAGGGCGGCCGGCAGCCAGTCCACGTAGCTGGTGTGGTTGATCGCGATCACCGCACCGCCGGTGCGCGGAATGTTCTCCAGGTTCTGGAACGTGATCTTGGTGCCGGTCGCCGCGACCAAGGTCTTGGCCACGATCTCAAGCGTTCGAAAGACTGGCTCCATGCCGTTACTCCGACGCGCCCGCCGGATCCGCTCGCTGACGAGCCGCCCGGGCGGCCGCGCGCTGGCTGGCTCCCTCGGCGTCCAACTGGGCAGCCTCCGCCAGGGTCGGGGCGCCGCCGCCGAGCCGGTGCGGCACCCAGAACTCGCC
>DATDIC010000163.1:0-3641 GCA_036521275.1 Acetobacteraceae bacterium | reverse complement strand
AAGCAGTACGCCGCAATGCTGGTTGACGGCACGGCGGCGAAGCTGTTCACCAAATGGGGGCTGCAGCCCACCGATTTCTTCCTCAAGCTCTAAGGGATCACGCATCGACGTGAGCGACCCTGTTGTCCGACCTGGTCGCCTGGGCCCCCGACCTGCTGGACGGGCTGCGGCTGACGATCCTGCTCACCTTCACCAGCATGGTGCTGGCGCTGATCATCGGTCTCGCCCTGGCGCTCGGCCGGCTAAGCCGGCGCAATGCGCTGCGCTGGCCGGCAGCCACCTTCGTGGAGATCATCCGCGGCTCGCCGCTGCTGCTGCAACTGTTCTACATCTACTATGTGTTTCCGTTCATCGGCCTGAAACTGCCGCCGCTGGCCGCGGGGATCCTGGGGCTGGCGATCAATTACGGCGCCTACCTGTCCGAAGTGTTCCGCGCTGGCGTGCTGGCTGTCGACCGCGGCCAGTGGGAGGCAGCGGATGCGCTGGGCGTGCGCCACGCCTACACCATGGCCCTGGTGGTGCTGCCGCAGGCAATCCGGATCGTAATCCCACCCGTTGGCAACTACTTCATTTCGCTATTCAAGGATACCGCCCTGGTATCCACCATCTCGATCGCCGATCTGATCTTCCGCGGGCAGCTTATCGCGGCCGATACCTTCAAATATCTTCAAGTCTACACCATCATCTTCGCCCTCTACCTCGCCATCAGCTTTCCCGCCAGTTTGGGCGTGCGTATGCTGGAACGGCGGCTGCGCGGCCCCGCTTCCGGGCCCCGCCCAGGTCGCCGATAACAACGGAGGAACCATGCGAATCCTAATTCCCGCCCGGCATGGCAAGGCCGTGCGCCTGCGTACCGGCGAAGCACTGAAGGTGCTGAACACCCACGGCAACCAGGTGCTCGATACCTGGGCCTTCAACGCCGACGACCCCTCCGAATACATGTCCATGGCTCACACCCGCAGCCGCAACAGCCGCATCTTCGTGTCGCGCGGGGACGCACTGGTCGGCAATCATCGCCGCACCATGCTGACCATGGAGGAAGATACCTCGCCAGGCCGCCACGATATCCTGCTATGCGCCTGCAACCTGTGGATCTACCGGGAACTTGGCGTCACCGAGTATCACCGCAACTGCGCCGACAATATGCGTGAGGCTCTGGCAGAGATCGGCTTGTCGATCCCCTGGACGCCGTCGCCGCTCAATCTCTTCATGAACGTGCCGGTCACCCCCGACGGCCGGCTCGATCGCGTCCCGCCCGCAAGCGCGCCCGGCGATTTCGTGGTGCTGCGCGCGGCGCTGGATGTTGTGGTGGCAATCTCCGGCTGCCCGCAGGACATCACCGCAGTCAACGGCGGCATTCCCCGCGACGCGGAGATGGAGGTGCTGCCCGCCTGACGACGCCCTTCAGCCAAACACCTCCGTCTGCTGCTCGATCTTGCCCGGATCGAGCTCCATCCCCAGCCCGGGCGCCCCCGGTGCCGCAATCATCCCGTCATGCGGCACCACCGCGTGCGCCAGGAAATGCTGGTTGATCGCGTTCCATTTCACCAGAAACTCCTGATACGGCGTCAGGATCGGCGACTGCGCCAGCGAGAAATGTATCCCCGCCGGCGAGGAATGCCCGTGCGGGATCACGATCAGGTCGTGCGCCGACGCATAGGCCGCGATCTTCAGCACCTCGGACAGCCCGCCGGCCCAGTAAATATCCGGTTGCAGGATATCCAGCGCGCCGGCATCGATGAAACGCTTGAAACCCCAACGCGTATATTCGTGTTCGGCACCAGACAGCGGAATATCGGTGCGCTCCTTCACCCGAACATAGCTGTCGATGCGGTCGGGCATCACCGCCTCCTCTAGCCAGCGCGGGTGGTATTCGGCAATCCGGCCCGCCAGCTCGATCGCATAGATCGGGTCGAAGGATTGCCAGCAATCCAGCATGATGTCGTAGTCGTCGCCGAGCGTCTCCCGCAACGTGCGCACCAGCTCGACATTCTTCGCCATCCCCTCATGGCCGCTCATCGGGCCATGGCGGAAGAACCATTTCTGCGCCGGATAGCCCAGTTCGCGATACTCCGCCGCGCGCGCCCGCACGCGCCCCATATCGGTGACACTGAAGCCCAGCATGGAGGCATAGGCCGGTACCGCGTCGCGCGTCGGCCCGCCGAGCAGCCGGAACACCGGCTGTCCCAGCCACCTTCCCTTCAGGTCCCACAGCGCACAATCCACCGCGCTGATCGCCAGCATCGCGTCGCCCTGTCGGCCATGCACCATGATCCGGTGCATCTGGTCCCACAGCTTCTCGTGCGCGATCGGGTCCTGCCCGGCGATGATCGGCCGCAGCCGCCTGGCGACGAAGATCGCTACCATTTCGGGCAACGGCCCGGCAACGCCGGTCGGCCCCTCATCGGTTTCGATGCGAAGGAAATATTGCTCCAGCCGGAAACTGCCCGCGTCCGCCTGTACGCCGCCCTCGAAGTCGTTGCGCATGCGGTATTCCGGGTAGATGTCGATCGGCCGGACCAGCCGATCTTCCCAGAACGGACCCTCCGTTCGCATTGTCCCGCGCAGTTGCAACAGGCGAACAGCGGTTATCTTCATTCAGCAGCTCCCCGGAACGGATTTGCCATCAGGCGCGGATGCGGCGGCAGCTCTATTCTCCGTACGCCTTCCGGTACATCTCCGTCATCAGCTCATCCAGCCGCCGACCGGGCTGATATGCCGCCATCCCGCCCGCTTCCACGGTAGCGTCCGGATGCTGCCGCGGACATTCAACCGGCGCCTCCAGCACCGTTTTAACCGGGATCAGCGCGGTCCAGGCCGGCACCGCGTAATCCTCCTCCTCGTCGTGCACATCAAGGTCGCGGATCTTGCCCGATGCCTCCTCGATTTCCATGCCCAGCAGGGTGGTCGCCTTGATCTCCTGCTCGCTGGGCTGGCGGATCGCCGTTGACCGACCGGGAAAGAACCGGTCGATGAACGCATCCATCGCCCGCAGCTTCTCCTGCTTCTCCTCGATCATGTGGGCGCGCCCGTACGCCATCACCGCACGATAATTGATGGAGTGATTGAACCCACACCGCGCCAGCACGATCGCATCCATGTGCGTCACGGTCAGGCATACCGGGATTCCCTTCGCCTCCGCCCGCAGCATCCGGCTCGCCGAAGATCCGTGCCAGTACAGATGATCGCCCTCGCGCCAGAACGCCGTCGGCGTGCAATAGGGTTGCCCGTCGATCACATAGGCGATGTGGCACACCATGGCCGCATCCAGTATCGGATAGATCGAAGCGCGATCATGCCGCCCGCGCTCATGCTTGCGCCGCAGGCGGTTGCGATTGCTGACGGAAAAACGATCGGAAGCGGCCGGGTTGACATCATTCATTGCGTTCACCTCGTCGGGTCTTTTACGGGCCGCCATATTGAACCGCAACCGCGGCGGCAAAGGGTCTCGCGCCACGTTTGCGCATGCAAACCGCCCGCGTATCGTCACCGCCCCCGTCATTCCCCGTCGCCGTCAATCCCCCACCCCTCCCATCAATCCCCCACCCCTCCCATCAATCCCCCACCCCTCCCATCAATCCCCCACCCCTCCCATCATTCCCCCACCCCTCCCGTCATTCCGCACCCCTCCCGTCAATCCC
>DATDIC010000162.1:0-3448 GCA_036521275.1 Acetobacteraceae bacterium | reverse complement strand
TGCGCGGCGCGGTCTGCACGACCGGCGTGAGGGCGGGGGCGTTGAAGGAAGCGTCGCGGCGGGTGCGTTCAACGGGCCGGTACAGCGTGTCGCGCTGCTCCGGGATGCGGCCGAGGGAGTGGATCAGGGCTTCCATGTCCTCGGGCGGGAGTTCCTGCCCGTGCTGCGTGCCGGCGGCGCGCGAGATGCTTTCGTTCATCAGCGTTCCGCCCATGTCGTTGGCGCCGGCGTTCAGGCACGCGGCGGCGCCCTGCGGGCCCATCTTCACCCATGACGTCTGGATGTTGGTGATCAGCGGGTGCAGCGCCAGGCGGGCTACGGCGTGCATCAGGACGGCTTCGCGGAACGTCGGTCCCTTGCGCGCCATGCCGCGCAGATACATCGGCGCTTCCATGTGCACGAAGGGCAGCGGCACGAATTCGGTGAAGCCGCCGGTTTCGAGCTGCGCGTCGCGCAACGCCAGCAGGTGGCGGGCCCAGGAGAGCGGGCGCTCGATATGGCCGTACATGATGGTGGAGGTGGTGCGCAGGCCGAGACGGTGCGCGGCGCTCACCACATCCAGCCATTGGCGGGTGTTGACCTTGTCGGGGGCAATGATGGCGCGGACTTCGTCGTCGAGGATTTCGGCGGCGGTGCCGGGCAGGGTGCCGAGGCCGGCCTGTTTCAGCTCGGCGAGGAAGTCGGGGACCGAGCGGCCGAGCGTGGCGGCGCCCTGGGTGACCTCCAGCGGCGAGAAGGCGTGGATGTGCATGTCGGGCAGCGCCGCCTTGATGGCGCGGCAGATGCCGAGATAGGTGCGGCCGGTGTAGTCGGGGTGGATGCCGCCTTGCAGGCAGACCTCGGTGGCGCCGCGGTCCCAGGCTTCGATCGAACGGCGGACGATCTCGTCCAGGTCGAGGTCGTAGGCGGGGCCGCGCAGGGCTTCGTGCGTCTTGCCCTTGGAGAAGGCGCAGAACTTGCAGCGATAGGCGCAGATATTGGTGTAGTTGATATTGCGGTTGACGACGTAGCGGACGACATCGCCGGACATGCGGCGACGGAGCGAATCGGCGGCGGACATGACGTGGTCGGCGTCGATGTCGCGGGCGGCGAACAGGCGGACGATGTCCGGTTCGGTGAGACGATGGCCCTCGGTTGCCTTTGCAACGGTCTCGGCGATGGCGGGGTCGACGCGATCGAGCCGCGCGGGCGTTGGGCGGGGAATGGTGGTGAGGCCGGGGGCCCAGGAATCGACGCGGGCCCAGCCCTCGGAGTCCATGGCGCGGCGGACCGGCGTGGCGACTGCCGGCGCGAGCCAGCGATCGGCGGCGTGCGCGAACTCCGGATAGACGGGCAGGCGGGCGACCAGGATCCTGCCGGCGGCGGCGGTACGTTCGGCGAGGGCGTCGATGGCCGGCCACGGAGCTTCCGGATTGACGTGGTCCGGGGTGACCGGAGAGACGCCCCCCCAGTCGTCGATGCCGGCTTCGATCAAGCGCCCATAGACGCCGGGCGACAGGTTGGGCGGGGCTTGCACGTGGATGTCGGGGGGCAGGATCAGGCGGGCGGCGGCGATGGTCCAGAGCAGGTCGTCGAGATCGGGTTCGGGTGCCTGGGCGCGCTTGGTGCCGGGCTTGGCGCGGAAGTTCTGTACGATGACTTCCTGGATGTGGCCGTGCGCGCGGTGCAGGTCGCGGATTGCCAATAGGGATTCCAGGCGTTCGGTGCGGGTTTCACCGATGCCGATCAGGATGCCGGTGGTGAACGGCACCGCCAATTCTCCGGCGAGGCGGATGGTTTCAAGACGAACTTCCGGGCGCTTGTCGGGAGAGCCGAAATGGACGCCGCCGGGTTCGCACAGGCGGGGACTGGTGGATTCCAGCATGATGCCCTGGCTGGCGGAGACACGGCGCAGGGCGGCGATCTCCTCGGCGTTCATGACGCCGGGATTGACGTGCGGCAGCAGGCCGGTTTCGCGCAGCACCAGCGCGCACATGTCACGCAGATATTCGATGGTGGTGGAGACGCCCAGCGCGGCGAGCGCTTCACGTGCGGCGCGGTAGCGCAGTTCGGGCTTGTCGCCGAGGGTGAACAATGCCTCGGTGCAGCCGGCGGCGGCACCGGCGCGGGCGATCGCCAGTATCTCCTCCGCCGGGAGGTAGGCGGCGTGGCCGGCGCGCGGGCGCTCGGCGAAGGTGCAGTAATGGCACACATCGCGGCAGAGCTTGGTCAGCGGGATGAACACCTTGCGCGAGTAGGAGACGATGCGCCCATGCGTCGCGTCGCGAATGGACGCAGCGTGGGCGGTGAGTTCGGCAAGCGGCGTGTGCTCGATCCAGGCGATCAGGTCGCGGTCGGTCATGTCGGCTTCTTCGTCAGTTTCGTACGGCGGGCATTACGTCTTCAGCGAAGCGTTGCAGGCGTTCCAGCGTTTCCTCGCGTGTCGGCGCGGTCAGCAGGACGATCAGGTGCCGCACGCCGGCCCGCGCCAGGCCAGCTGCGTCGTCGATCATCTGCGCCGTGCTGCCGGTGAAGGGAATGCGGGCGCCGTTGGGGCTGGTCTGCGCCGACCAGGACACGGGCTTGAACCACAGATAGGCGATGTCGATCGAAGCGGGATCGCGGTGTTCCTTCTCTGCCGCGCGGTGCAGGCGCTGGATGCCGGCGCGCATCCGGTCCGGCGTGTCGAGCGGGATCTGCTGGTTGTTGGAGACGGGATACCAGGCGTCGCCGAACCGGGCCGTGCGGCGCAGGGCCGGCCCGCTCTCGCCGCCGACCCAGATCGGCAGGGGCGATTGCAGCGGGCGCGGGCGGAAGATCACGTTTTCGAAGCTGACGTGCTTGCCGTGGAAGCGCGGGTCGTCCTCGGTCCACAGGGCGCGGCAGGCGGCGAGATATTCGTCGGTGACCGCGCCGCGGTCGTCGAACGAGGGCGCGTCCAGGGCTTCGAACTCCTCGCGCATCCAGCCGGCACCGACGCCGGCGACGACGCGGCCGCCGGAGAGCATGTCGGCGGTGGCCAGCATCTTTGCCGCGGTGACCGCAGGGCGGTGGGGGACGACCATGACCGAGGTGAGCAGGCGGATACGCTCCGTGCAGGCGGCGAGGAAGCACAGCATGCCGAGCGCGTCGAAACATTCGCCGGTGGGGGTGCCGGGCCAGATGCCGTCCTCGGTGTATGGGTAGCGGGTGGCGACGTCGCGCGGCAGGACCAGGTGGTCGACCACGCCGATGAAGGCGAAACCGAGCACTTCCGCCCGGTGCGCGACGGCGATCAGGCTGTCCCGTTGGGTCAGCCAGCCCTGCGCGCGGATGTGGATGCCGAAATCCATGTCTTGGCCTCTGCCCCCTTGGCCTCTGCTCGCCTGGCCCCTGCCTGTCGGCGGCGCATCCTGTGGTAGGATGCGGGTGTACGCAAATAGCGGCCGGAGGAACATATGCAGATCGGATGCAGCGCGCCGACCAGCGG
>DATDIC010000161.1:0-2743 GCA_036521275.1 Acetobacteraceae bacterium | reverse complement strand
CACGTTCATGTTCGGGGCCATCGAGTCGGTCATGCGGTCGGCACAGACCAGGTTGATGCCCTCCCGCATCGCCTGGCGCGGCGAGGCCGGCGCGACCGGCCGGCCGTCCAGCACGATGCTGCCGCCGGTGCGCGGTGCGAGCCCGAACAGCGCCCGCCCTACGCTTTCCTGTCCTGCACCGCGCAGTCCGACCAGCCCGACGATCTCACCGGCGTGCAGCCGGCAATCGATCGGTCCGACATCACCCACCGCGAGTCCTAGCAGTTCCAGCCGCGCCGCGCCGGTGCGCTGGGCCGGCCGGCGGAACACCTGTGACGGTTCGCGGCCGACGATCAGCAGGATCACCTCTTCGGGGCTGGTGCCGGCTGTCGCGCGCTCGCCGACGATGCGGCCGTCGCGCAGGACGACGATGCGGTCGGCGATTTCGAACACCTCATCCAGCCGGTGCGAGACGTAGATCATACCGACGCCGCGTGCGCGCAGCCGGCGCAGGCTGGCGAACAACCGCGCCACCTCGTTGGCCGGCAGGCTGGCGGTCGGCTCGTCCAGCACCAGCAATTCCACTTCCGCCGCCAGTGCGCGGCTGATGGCCACCAGCGATTTCTCAGTGCGGCTGAGTGACGCCACGCGTGCATCGGGATCGATATCTGCGCCAGCCGCCGCCAGTGCGCGCGCTGCCCGCGCTCGTGCCGCTTTCCAGTCCACCATGCCGAGACGGCGCGGATACCCAAGTGCAAGGCAGATGTTCTCGGCCACCGTCATCCACTCGATCAGACCGAGGTCCTGGTGGATGAAGGCGATCGGCAGACGGCGCAGGCTGTCGGAGGCATTCTGCCCGCGATAGCGGATGCTGCCGGCGTCCAGCGTGTGCACACCGGCCAGCGCCTTGATCAGCGTGGACTTCCCGGCGCCGTTTTCTCCGAGCAGGGCAACGATTTCGCCACGGGCGACCTGGAGGGATACGTCATCGAGTGCGCGGGTCGCGCCGAACTGCTTCGAAGCACCCGCGACATCCAGCAGCAGTGACGCGTCCGTGCCAGCGGGGATCGACGCGGTCTCGGCCTCGCCTTCTGGGGTCACGCGTTCGCCTCCCGCGGGCCGGACGTTTTATTGCCCAACGCCGGCATGAGAGCATCACAAGCTGCGCATGTGCAACCCCCGGTGCCGGCGCCGTCGTGTTCGCGCGGGCGCGGCTTGCGCAACGTCAACCCTTGTACTCCATGATGTACAGCCCGGCCGAAAAGTCCGTGCTGTAGACGATGCCGTTCCGGTCCACGGACACATCCGCCGAGTGCAGCACCTTCGGCCGGTTCGGCCGCGGATCGACGAGCTTCGTGGGCGGCGGCGGTACGCAGGCGCCTACCTCGACAGGGCGGAACTTGTCGCGGATGTCGTAAACGCGGACGCCGGCGTTCTGATAGGTAGCGAAGATCAGCTCCTCGCTGACGAACTGGTCGGGTCGGTTCTCATAGACGTTGTGCGGCCCGAAATGTCCGCCCACCTTCAGATAGTCGGCATCGTTCGGTTCCGGGAACGTGGCGATGCTGATCGGATTGGACTTCACCCGGTTGTCGAACACCCAGATCGGCTTCTCTCCGTCCTCGCGGTTGTCCAGCACGGTCTCGTCCACCACGATCAGCAATTCCCTGCCCGGCAGCGGCAGCGCGTTGTGCGTGCCGCCGCCGAACGGAGGCGCCCAGATCTTGCGCGTGATCAGCTTGGGGGCGGTACGGTCGCTGACATCCACCACCGCGAGACACGCGTCGCGCCAACTGCAATAGGCGATATCGCCCTGCACGATCGCGTGATGCAGCCCGAAACGGCCGATTTCGCTCGGCCAGTCCGCCACTTCACCGGCGGCGACGTTCATGCCCGGCAGCCAGTACTTGCCGGCCAGCACCGGTTTCGCCGGGTCCGCCATATCGATGGTGATCAGGATGTAGTCCGAGAACCCGTCCAGCAGCGCGGACGCATAGGCCCAGCGGCCGCCGGTGTACCACAGGCGGTGCAGCCCGCCGCCCTGCACCGGCATGAAGCCGATCTGCCGCGGCGCCTCCGGCTTGCTGACATCATAGACCGCCATGCCGGCCGACCAGTTTTGCTCCGCCGACGCATCGCCGTGCGAACTGATCTTGCCCTTGTAGTAGTTCTTTTCATCCGCCAGTTCCGGCTGCGCGAACATGTCCTTCGCATGCACCACCAGCAACAGGTCGTTGAACTGTTGCAAGTGTATCGACCAGGTGTTCGGCGGCGTCGCAACGTAGGTCACCGGCCGCGGCTTCGTCGGATCGCGCACGTCGACGACTGAAAATCCCTTGGAGAAGATGTGCCCGATAAAGGCATGACCCCTATGGATCATGAGTTGCACGCCGTCGGCACGTCCGCCGCCTTGGTCGGAGTGGCCGATGATGCGCATGTTGCGGGCGTAGCTGGGTGTCATCAGGTCGGTCATCTGGCGCCCTCCGCCGGTTTCTCGCGATCCTAAACCAAGAGCAGTACTTGTCGAGGCGGCATGCGGCGAACGGACGATCGGGCCGATATGGACGGCGCCCGCTCCGGTCTGCTAGCCTTCCGATGTCGGCATGACGGCCGGCCAGGCGTTCTCGTTCAACGAGCAAAATCAGGAGATATCCGATGGCTTGGACACGCCCGAAACTGCGCGAAATCTGCATCGGCATGGAAATCAACGGCTACTTCGCCGGGACGCTGTAGCGGATCACGACGTCATTCTTACGATTGGCGG
>DATDIC010000160.1:0-7714 GCA_036521275.1 Acetobacteraceae bacterium | reverse complement strand
GCCGCGGTCGCCGACATGCATCTGATGCTGCGGCCCGGCACCGACGGGGCACTCGCTTGCGCAGTGATGCATGTGGCGTTCCGCGATGGCTGGGCGGACCGCGACTACATGGCCCGCTACACCGATTGTCCGGCAGAGCTGGAGGCGCACCTGGCCAGCCGCGGGCCGGACTGGGCAGCGGCCATCACCGGGCTGACGGTGGAGCAGATCGAAGCATTCGCGCGGCTGTACGGATCGACCCGACGCAGCTTCATCCGCACCGGCTACGGCTTCGCTCGCTCGCGGAACGGTGCGGCGAACATGCATGCAGTGTCGTGCCTGCCGAGCGTGACCGGCGCGTGGCAATACGAGGGCGGCGGCGCGCTGTGGAGCCATCGCGGCATCTACCATTGGGACAAGACGCTGATCGAGGGGCTGGACGTGCGCGACCTGTCGGTGCGCGAGATGGACATGAGCCGCATCGGCAGCGTGCTGACCGGCGACCGGCGGGAACTGGGCGATGGTCCGCCGGTGCACGTGCTGTTCATCCAGAACCAGAACCCGCTGACCGTGTGCCCGGACAGCAACCGCGTGCGGCGTGGTTTCGGCCGTGACGACCTGTTCGTGTGTGTGCACGAGCAATTCATGACGGAAACGGCGCGCTGGGCCGATATCGTGTTGCCGGCAACCATGTTCATGGAGCACGACGACCTGTACCAGGCTGGCGGACACACGCATATCCAGATCGGCCCCAAGCTGATCGATCCCCCCGGCGAATGCCGATCCAACCACGAGGTGCTGAACGCACTGGCGGCGCGGCTGGGCGCGGAGCACCCCGGATTCCACATGAGCGCGTGGGAAATGATCGATGCGACGCTGCGTGCTTCAGGTTGGCCGGACGCGGCAACGCTGCTGCGGAACCGCTGGCACGACGCGACACCGTCCTTTGCGGACTCGCATTTCCTGGACGGGTTTCCACATCCGGACGGGCGGTTCCGGTTTGCGCCGGACTGGGCGCGGATCGGCCCGGATCATGCGCGGATGCCGCGTCTGCCCGACCATTTCGCCATCATCGACGAGGTCAGCGCGGCACATCCGTTCCGCATGGTGACGGCGCCGGCACGACAGTTTCTCAACACCAGCTTCACCGAAACGCCCGGTTCGCGGCGGCGCGAAGGGCGCCCGACGGTGCTGCTCCATCCGGACGACGCGTTGCGGCTGGGGGTGGTGGAAGGCGGGCGCGTACGGCTCGGGAATGCGCGCGGCGAGGTGGTGGTGCATGCGAAGCTGTTCGACGGCGTCCAGCCGGGCGTATTGGTGGTGGAGAGTGTCTGGCCGAGCGAATATTATGAAGGCGGGATCGGCATCAACGCGCTGACCAGCGATGATCCGGCGCCCCCCATGGGTGGGGCAGTATTCCACGACACCGCGGTGTGGGCGAAAGCGGCGGTTGCCGTGATGCCGCTGGCCGCAGACTAGCACCATCTTTACCTCTCCCGCTCGCGGGAGAGGTCGGCGTGCGAAGCGCGCCGGGTGAGGGCCGGCCGCATGACCGCCACGAATATGGTATGCATCGGGTCACTCGACCTTCGCGCCGGCACCTGCACGCTGCGCGCACGAAATCCTGCCTCGCGCAACGATTGCGCGAAGGCCGGACACGGATCCGCGGACCACACCGCCAGCATGCCACCCGGACGCAGCGCGCCTCTGATCGACCGCAGTCCGGCCGGTGCGAACACCGCCCCGTTGCCAAGACGTACCGGCGCCTGCGGCCCGTTGTCGATATCAAGCAGGATGGCATCGAACCTCACCCTGGTTTCGAGCAACACGTCATTAACATCACCAACCCGCACATCGACCCGCTCATCCAATAGCGGAAACCCCGCAGCCGCTCCCAGCGAGGCACGATTCCACGCCACTACTTCGGGCACCAACTCGACGACCAGCACCTCGGCTGAAATCGGCAACACGTCTAGCGCAGCACGCAGCGTGTAACCCATCCCAAGGCCGCCGATCAGCACGCGGGCGTCGACGCGGTGGTGCAACCGCCGGCAGGCGAGCCGCGCCATAGCTTCCTCCGATCCATGCGCCCGGGTAGCCATCAGCTCGTGCCCGTTCATGCGCAGTTCGAACGCGCCGCACTGCTCGCGCAGAATCAGCACATCGCCATTGCTAGTCGTTGCCGTTCCGATCTGCGTCCAGGCTGACATTCCACGCCCTCCTCCCGTCACATTCTGGGCGTTGTGCCGGCCCCAGCATGGCGCTACCAGGAATATCGCTCCAAGCACATTCCAGACAGAACCCAGGGCGCCCTTCGGCAAAATGGCAGCAGGGGATCTACGCCCAGGGACGCTGCCTGTTCGCCCAAACGCGAGCCCCGGGGATAGCTCGCATATATTAATCGAGCGGAAGTCTATCGGACGCGAGCCGAGCCTTTGCGCGTTCATTCGGTGCCGTGGCATCGGCCTCTGCTGCGATAGCCGCAACCACGATATCCCGTGCCGTGTAGTGGATCATGTGACCGATACCGTCTGCTTCATGCATGGAACTGTTCGGCAGTTCCGCGTGCAACCGACGCGACTGCAGGCTGATATCCACGATCCGATCGCCATTGCCTGCCATGATCACAACGGGCATTTCAAGCTCATGGTGGCGGTCCAAAAGGCTCGCCGCTGCCGGGATCATCAGCGCAGTATCGGCAGCGCTGGCTCTGATCTGGGATGGACGCAAAGATAGCGACAGTGGAAAACGTCTCCTGAATCGGCGGGAGACCGGTGCCGGCGCGAACAATTTCCGACTTACTTGCTTGCTGAGCAGCCAGCCGAGAGCCGGTGAGATCGTGTAGCGGATCACATCGCCCAGGATTGGAATTGCCGGTCCGCTCAGTGCCGCCACGTCGGTTCGGACAGTGGGAAAATAATATCCCGACAGCAGCACCAGAGCCGCTGTGTTCAGTGGGTAATCCAACGCCAGGGCAAGCGCGACCAGCGTCCCCCAGGAGTGTCCAACAACCACCGGCTCACGAATATCCAATAGCAGCAGCGCTTTGTGGATCAATGCAGCTTGCGCGTACGCAGTCCAGATCCTGCTGCGCGGCCGTTTGCTGTAGCCGAAGCCAGGTCGGTCAAAGGCGATGACCCGGTGATCGGTGGCGAGCTGGTCCAACACCCCGCTAATGAGCCAATCCTGGGCGAAAGTGCCATTCCCATGCAACAGAACGATCGGCCGGCCGGTGCCGCGGTCGATATAGTGCAGCCTGACTCCATCGACTTCGACGAATTTGCCGGCGGGCGGATCCTTGCGTTCCGCGCGGCGCGCGAACAGACCGTTGGCCAGCGCCATTATGCCGACCGTGGCGGCCGCCGAAAGGAGCACGAGTTCAGTTCTCGTGCTCCCCAGTTTGCTTCCGAACTTCGTCATGCTCGCGATCAGACCGAGGAACGATCCCGATACAGCGCGCGCTCGCGCGCCACATCGCCGGGCGTGAACGGTTGCGAAGTCTCGTCGAATTTACTCCACCCGCTGTCCCGGTAGGCCTTCTCACGTGATGTCGGATCGATGCGACCGTGGCGCTGCATGATGCCCTCGGCCGTCGCGACCAGCGCTTCGTCAACGCGGGCTGTTACCAGCGCACCCCCGCGTCGGACGGCTTCCGCGTAGAAGCTCGCATGCTCCTTGCTTACGCCTGCCGAAGTCAGCGACCCTATCAGACCGCCCGTCGCGCCGCCGGCCACGCCTCCGGCGACGGCTCCGACCGCCGTCGCAGCCAACCAACCGGCTGCGACCACCGGGCCAACGCCAGGGATGGCGAGCATCCCCAGACCCGCTAGCAAACCCACGCCGCCGCCAAGCACGGCGCCGGTCGAGGCGCCGGTTTCGGCCCCCACAGTGGCTCCATGAGCGGATTCGCCGGGTGCGACCTGAGTTTCGGATCTATGGGCCACCATGCTTATGTCGGAGTAGGGCACGTGGGCCGCTTCGAGATCGCGCACCGTATCCGTGGCGGCATCGTAGCTGTCGTACACGCCGGTAATTGTTCTTTTGGTCATTGATATTTCCTTGGAAAGATCGAGTGTAGCGGATTGGCTGTATCGAGGCTGGATGAATTCTAGTTGGTCACGATATTGCCCTGGTAATCGACGGCGACATCCACTGTCTTGCCGTCTTTCATTGCTTGACCGCGCCAAATTGATTCGCTGTCTTTCGTCAGCGGCGAAACCTGCGTGAAACCATTGTTCTCGAGGCGTTTCTGAGCCTGCCCCATCGTAAAGCTGTTCGCTCCGGCAACCGGGGCGCCCTGGGTGCTGGTGGCGTTGCTGGTGCTGGCCGCGGCGGGAGGAGTGGAAGCCGCTGGGCTCGTGGTCTGGGCAAGCACGGAGCCCGAACCAGTCATGGTAAGCAAAAGACCGATCGCAAACATTCTGTTCATAAGGTTCTTTCAAGTTTTTCTGCTGGGAACTAACGTAGTTAAGTGGTCGGCCCTCGATTTCAGCGCACGTTTCGAGTAGCCTCTAGAATAAGTTGAAGCTAATCTGCCTCAGCCCCCAGCAACACCGCAGTTAGTCGCTCCCGCGCGGCCCGTCCTGCTTCCAACTTGTGTGCATTCACGATCGCCAGCCGGAACCCGCCGGGCGGCATCGCGTGGTGCTCCGGCGCGCGATCCTCGTGGAACGTGATCTGTACGCTTGAAACATCCGGCATCGCACGCACGGCCGCGACCAGTTCAGCGGGTGGATGCCGGTACCGTGGTCCGTGCGGCCCAAACAGCACCACGCTGAATCCGTCCGCGCGGTCGGCGTCCGCAAACGCCCACTCGCCGGTCGAATACAGCCGGATCAAGGCCTCCACCCAGCCCGGGCCATACAGGTCCGGCCATTGGTCAGCGAAGCGCAGATGCGCCTCGATGATGCGGCCGCCGATGGTTTCGAAATTCACCATTCCGGTATAGCCGGCGAGGTGCGTGCGCGCCCAGGTGCCGCACCAGGTTTCCACTTCCGGCATCGGCTCGGCATGGATGTGCCAGTGGTCGAAGGTGCCGCCTGGCGTCGTGGCGCCGGTCGCATGGCGCCACCACCGAGGCTCGCCGTTCACCAGCGCGGCGTCGGTGCTGACGTGGCGTCCGGTCAGCAAGGTGCACCAGAAATGACCGGGCGTGAGCGCGGCCTTGTAATCCGCCGCCGATTCGATCACCCGGCTGCCGGTGCCCATGCCGCGCAGATTCATGATCGGCTTGGAGAATACCGGGAATGCGCGCGGCATCACGCCGTGGGGCGCGCCGTCCAGCCCTTGCGACAGGGCGACCGCCAGCTTGTCGTAAATCCAGCGATAGGCCGGGTACCATTGCCAGGAATCGGCGTCTTCGGTGGAGATGCGCACATCTTCGGGGCAGGCGATGCCCTCGAAATACTGCATTCGCCACGGGTCCGCCTCGCAGATCGGCATCGGCGTCAGACCGCTGGCAGCGGGCCGGGTCGCAGCCGCTGCGGCAGGGTTTCCAGGGCGTCGGCGGTGTCGAAGTCGCGCAGCACGGCATCGTCGGCCATTTCCACCTCGGCGACCTGTTCCAGATGTTTCCCGAGCAGGAAGCGCGCCCCGCTATCGCCGATGACCTGGAGGATCTCGGGGAAGTAGCGGCGATCCCAGAGCATCGGGTTGCCCTGCTTGCCGCGGAAGGTGGGCAGCACGATGGTGCGGCCCTCGTCGGGATCGTAGGTGTCCAGCAGCCGGTCGATCATCCGGCCGGTCACCAGCGGCATGTCGCCCAGGCAGACGACCACGGCGGCGGCTTCTGGCGGGACGGCGGCGATCCCGGCCTTGAGGCTGGCGGACAGCCCCTCGGCGTAATCGGGGGCGTGCACGTAGCGCACCGGGCGGCCGCCGAGCGCGCGCTCTATCTCATCGGCCTGGTGGCCGGTGACGACCAGGATGGGACGCGCCTTGCTGGACAGCACGTTGTCCACCACGCGGGCGATCATCGGCTTGCCGGTGCGGTCGGCGATCAGCAGCTTGTTGTGCGGGGCCATGCGGCGGGAACGGCCCGCGGCCAGCACCAGCGCGGCGATGGTGGGTGCACTGCGCGGCGCCGGGCCGACGCGCAGGACGGCGGGGGCCTTTTCGCGCGGCAGCGGGCGGGCGTCGGTTTCCTTCAGCAGGCCACCGACGCCGAGGCCCATGAAATCCGCCGGTCCCACCGGCAGCCCGGCAAACAGGCGGGGCAGGATGAAATCGATGCCGTTCAGCTTCGGGCTGCGTGCGCAGCCGGGCAGGACCAGGGCTGGGTGCGCGCCGATGCGGCCGAGGCAGATCAGGTTGCCGGGATCGACCGGCATGCCGAAATGCAGGATCTCGCCGCCGGCGCGCACGATGCCGGCCGGGCCGACATCGCGCCGGTCGACCACGGCGGAGGCGCCGACCACCAGCAGCAGGTCGGCCGCCTGCCGGATGAACGATTGCAACGCCGCCGCGACCGCATCCGCCTGATGCGGGACGCGCAGCGGCGGCAGCAGCGTGCCGGTGAGCCGGGTGACGCGGGCTTCGGTGACGGAGATGGTCTTTTCGGTGGTGGATTCCTTGAGGCCGGGCAGTTCGGTGGCGACCAGGCCGACCTTAAGGCTGCGGAACGGGTGCAGGGTGAGTGCCGGGCCGCCCTGGCGGGCGATGGCCTCGGCGACCGACAGCACGCCGCCGGGCACGGCGAACGGGATGATCTTGATGGTGGCGACAAGGTCTTTTGCCGCGATCACGGCAAAATCAGGCAGCGTGCCGAGGGTGAGCGATTCATCGACGGCATTGAGGCGGTTCACTTTGGCGGCATTCACCCGCAGCAGGCCGGGCACGTCGGCGGTGAGATTGACGCGGCCGGTGGCGGCGCGGGAGCGCGACAGCAGCGGCGAGACGAGTGGTTCGGCCAGGCGATCGGCGGCGAGGTCTTCCGGGACGTCACCGGGCTCCAGGCGGGCGACGATGATCTCTGAGTGGCCGGCGGCGCGCAGTTCGAGCAGCGCGGTGTCGTCGAGCACGGAGCCCTTGCGGATCATGCGGTCCCCGATCCGCTGGGAATGGGCGGCTATGGCACCCTTGGCGTCGTCCAGCGGAACGGGGCCGAATTTCATGCCGCCTGCTTCTGCGGCACGGGGGCGCCGCGGCGGACAGCGACCAGTTCGGCAATGATCGAGAGCGCAATTTCGGGGGCGGTGACGGCTTCCAGGTTCAGTCCGACCGGGCCGTGGATGCGGGCCAGGGCGGGATCGTTGTGGCCAAGTTCGCGCAGGCGTTTCAGGCGCGCGGCGTGGGTCCGGCGGGAACCCAGCGCGCCGAGGTAGAAGGCGGAGGATTTCAGCGCGCGGTCCAATGCGGGGTCGTCGAGTTTCGGATCGTGGGTCAGGGTGATGACGGCGGTGCGGGAATCGGGCCGCAGCTCGTCGAGGGCTTCATCGGGCCAGTCGGTGCGGATGGTCACGTCGGGGAAGCGTTCGTCGGAAGCGAAAGAGCGCCGCGGATCGACCACGGTGACCGCGAAACCGACATTGGTTGCGAACGGGACGAGCGCCTGGGCGATGTGGACGGCTCCCACCACGATAAGGCGCAGCGGCGGGTTGTGGGCCTGCAGGAACCAGTCGGTGCCGCTGACTTTGACGGTGCCGCTGCGATCGTCGCGCAGCGCGGTCTCGGCGGCCTGGTTCAGGTCGGGCGGTTGGGTGGGATCGGGGAGCAGGGTCTGGGCGCCATCAGGGAG
>DATDIC010000159.1:0-2082 GCA_036521275.1 Acetobacteraceae bacterium | reverse complement strand
TGCCGCGGCGTGCCCGCGCTCCGGTCCTCCGCACCCCAGATCCGCCGCCGCACGGTATGATCGAACACGATCACGCGCGCCGCGCCCGTGGCCTCGGCAACCAGCCGCGCCGCTTCGGGATAATAGGTCTCCCGCAGTTCGTCCTCGTTGTAGAAATCCCTCACCGCACTCTCCTGCCGGACCAGCGCGAAGCCTTCGCGGTCCAGCGATGCGTGCGCCGCGATCGGCCGAGCATTGCGCACGAACAGCCGGTGCGGCTCATACACCGTGTTGGTGCGCGGCACGCCGGGCGGCGGATCATAAGTATAGTTGTGCGGTTCCTCCGCCATGGCGGCGAGATAGTTGAACTCGCCTTCCACACCGGTCAGCGTCGTCTCTACGATATTGGTATCCATGGTAACCTCCTCCTGCGTGTTCAGGACCTGTCCAGCAGTGACAAGGCGGGGCGGACCACCCCCTCAAGCAGCTTGCGGTCCGGTCGGGCGCGCGCCAGCACGCGCAGCCCCATCAAGGTACCCAGCAGATGCCGCGCCAGCTCCTCCGCCGGCACTTCGTCGGCGATGCTGCCATCGCGCTGGCCGGCCTGGATGCAGCGGCGGAAAAACGTTTCCATGGTATCGAGCTGGCGGCACACCAGGTCGCGCACCTCGTCGTCATCCGGCGCGAATTCCAGCGTGCAGTTCACCATCATGCAGCCGCGCCGTTCCCGATCGGCCAGCGAGCGGTCGATCGCGCCCTCCAGATAGCGCGCAATCGCCACCTTGGGCGCCAGCGTGCGTTCCAGCACCGCCATGCGCTCGCGCGATTCGGCCAGATAGGTTTCCAGCGCGCGCCGAAACAGCGCCCGCTTGTCGCCGAACGCGTTGTACAGGCTGGCGCAAGTCAGCCCCATCCGATCGGCCAGTTCGCGCACCGACGTCGCTTCGTAGCCGCGCGACCAGAAGCACTGGACCGCAGCCTCCAGCACCTCGCTTTCATCGAATTCGCGCGGCCTCGCCATGGCCGGACCATTTTGGAACGGCCGCTCAAGAATCAACCCGCGCATGCCTGCTATGATGACCGCCCACCTATCCCGGCGGCCCGCACCCATGAGCACCCACCACGATCTCATCCTCGACCAGTTCACCCGCCAGGCGGTGCCGTTCAGCAGCGCCGCGACCATCACCGACGAGAACGCACTGCAACTCATCGTCGCGGCCGCGCGCCCCACGCCCGACCAGGCGATGCTGGATGTCGCCTGCGGCGGCGGCATCATTGTCTGCGCGTTCGCACCCCATGTCCGCCACGCCACCGGCATCGACATGACCCCGGCGATGCTCGAACGCGCCGCCGGTCTGGCCACCAGCAAATCGCTCACCAACGTCACCTTCCGCCAAGGCGACGCCGCGTCCTTGCCCTATCCCGACGCCAGCTTCGGCATCGTCACCACCCGTTTCTCCTTCCACCATTTTCCCGATCCGCTCGCCGTGTTGCGGGAAATGCGCCGTGTCTGCGCGCCCGGCGGACGCATCGTCGTGGTCGACATGTACGCGTCGGAGGATCCGGCAAAGGCCGCCGAATGGAACCGCCTGGAAAAGCTGCGCGACCCCTCGCACGTGCGCTGCCTCAGCCTGACGGAGCTGCAGGAGCTGTTCCACACCGCCGACCTGCCGCCCCCGGACCTCGCATTCTACGAGCTGGGTGATCTCGTTGCCAACCTTCTGGCGCGCTCATTTCCCAACCCGGGCGACGACACCCGCATCATCGAGATGTTCGCGGCCTCCGTCGCCGACGACCGGCTCGGCATCCCGGTTTCCGGCGAAAACGCCACCCTGCGCTACGCCTACCGGGTCGCGATCCTCGCGGCACAACGTCCGTAAGCGCCCCGTCACACAGCAAGATCACCCGTCATTCCCGCCCCCTCCCGTCATTCCCGCGAAAGAGCCTGTGAAAGAATTGGCATTCCCCGGCGAAATCAGATTCGCTGGCGCGATGAGCGATTCGGAGTCCCCGATGCCAGTGCGTTACCTGCGGCCGGAGCGAAACCAGCCGAGCTGGGAGATGGTCGATCTGGAAGCCCTGCTGGCGACCGACCACAAGGCG
>DATDIC010000158.1:0-2554 GCA_036521275.1 Acetobacteraceae bacterium | reverse complement strand
CCGGTTCGCTTCCCGCAGCGCCTGCACGCGCTCGCTCACCGTCTGACGCAGCGCGCCGAAGTCGATGCCGGGAAACCGGCCGTGTTCCAGCACCAGCCGTCCACCCACCATCACGCTGTCCACCGCCCCGCCATTCTCCGTATGCACAAGCTGATGCGTGGGATCGTTCAGCGGCACCAGGTTCGGATGCCCCATATCCAGCAACACGATATCCGCCTTGTAGCCCGGCGAAATGCGTCCGATCCGCCCCTCCAGCCCCAGTGCGCGCGCACTGCCTTCAGTCGCCATCTCCAGCGCATCTTCAGCCGACAGCCAGCGATCCGGATCCACCGACCCGATCCGGCTCACCATCGCTGCCAGCCGCATCGCCTCGAACATGTTCTGGTTGTCGGAACAATGCGGACCATCCGTCCCGATCCCCAGCGCAACCCCCCGCGCGCGCATCCGCTGCACCGGCGCGACACCGGAGCCCAGCCGCAAATTGCTGCCCGGATTATGCGCCACCGACGCCCCGTGATGCGCCAGCCGCGCGATATCCTCCTCGTCCAGCCAAACCGCATGCGCCGCCGTCAGATTGGCACCGAGGAAACCGATCGCCTCCAGGTGCGCCGTCAGGCTTCGTCCATAGCGACGCATGCCGGACACCGCCTGCACCTTCGATTCGCCCAGATGCATGTGCAACCCGAGCCCGGCATCCCGCGCCAGATCGCGACACGCCAGCATGAACGCATCACTGCAATGCAGCGGGATGGTCGGCGCCAGCGCCAGCAGCACCTGCTCGTCCCCGCTGTCCCACCCGCGCACGATCTGCGTCAGTGCGGCAACGGTCTCCTGCCGCGGCGCCAGCGTGAAACGATCCACTTGTCGCCGCGCCGGCTCCGGCAGCGCATCGAGCAGGCCCGGCACCGCCTGGTAGAAACTGCAATCCGCAACCATCGGCGCCAGCACCACCCGCAGCCCGGCCTCGCGATAGCCGCGTGCCGCCGCCCGCAATCCCTCCAGGCTGGGCAGCGGGAATTCGTAGAACAGGTCGTACGCAGCCGTCACCCCGGCGCGGATCATGTCCAGCCCGCCCAGCAGGCATGTCAGGTACTTGTCCTGCAGCACGCGGTTGCCGGTCAGGTACGGCCCCGCATGCAGCAGCGACTCCAATGTCCACCGATCGCCGCTGCCCTTGGCCAGGTTGCCGTGTCCATGCGTGTGCGCATTCACCAGCCCGGGGATCAGCATCCGGTCGGTCGCATCGATCACCCGCGCATCCGGCGGCACCGCGCAGCCCGGCGCACCAATCTCCGTGATCGTATCGCCGATCACCAGCACGTCCGCCGCAACCGCCTGGTGCGCTTTCCTGTCGAGGAGCTGGCCGCCCCGCACCACCACGGCTGCTTCCGACACGCTGGCTCCGCCCCCTCGATCCCCGGCCGCGCTGGTGCAACCACGCGGCGGCCGTTAGCATAGCGCCCGAACACGCCGAGGGGAAACCAGGCATGACATTCTCGATCGCCGGGCTATGTCGGCGAACTGGCGAATTTGGTTGCGCTCTGACCACGTCCAGCATGGCGGCCGGTGCCCGAGCCGCCTTCGTGCGTCCCGGCGTCGGCGTGGTGTTGTCGCAGGCGCGGTCCGATCCGCGGCTGGGCGCGCTCGGATTGTCGCGCTTGGCAGCCCACCGCCAGGCGCCCGACGTGCTGAAAGACATGCTCGCATCGACACCGCACGCCGCCTGGCGCCAGCTCGCGGTGCTCGACCTGGCCGGACGCACCGCCTGCGCCACCGGCGCGCACTGCACCGACGCCAAAGCCGAATCGCCCGGCGATGGAGTGGTTGCGGTCGGCAACGGACTGGCCAACGCATCGGTCGTCCCGGCCATGGCCGACGCATTCGGCGCCGCCGCCGACCAGCCCCTTGCGGAACGATTATTGCGCGCGCTGGAAGCCGGGCTGGAAGCCGGCGGAGAAGCCTACCCGCTGCGCTCCGCCTCGCTGCACATCGCCTGGCCCGACGCACCCTTCCTGCCGATCGACCTGCGCGTCGATTTCCACCCCACCCCGATCGCCGAGCTGCGCCGCTTCTTCTCGCTCTGGGCCCCCATGGCGCCGGCTTATGTCGAACGCTGCATGGACCCGGAGAAGTCGCGCCCCGCAGCGGATATCGAGGGCCATCCCTCCGCCTGACCGGGTGTGCGCGTGGCGAAGCAGCGTGCCGACCAGGCGGTGGTGTTGCGCGGCCTGGCCGACACGCGCACGCGCGCCCAGGCGCTGATCCTTGCCGGCCAGGTCTTCAGCGGCCAACGCCGCATCGACAAGCCCGGCGACTTTCTCCCCGACGACGCACCGCTGGAACTGCGCGGCCAGGACCATCCCTGGGTCTCCCGCGGCGGCCTGAAGCTCGATCACGCGCTGACGGTGTTCAGCCTCTCCCCGGCGAACCGCATCTGCCTGGACATCGGCGCATCCACCGGCGGCTTCACCGACGTGCTGCTGTCGCGCGGCGCCGCCAAGGTGCACGCGGTCGATGTCGGCCACGGCCAGCTTGCGTGGAAGCTGCGCAATGA
>DATDIC010000157.1:0-15401 GCA_036521275.1 Acetobacteraceae bacterium | reverse complement strand
GAAGGCCGCGGCCTTCCAGCACGAAGGCGTGGGTGGAGCCGGATTCGAACCAGACCTCCACGATGTCGCGGACCTGCTCGAAATTCTCGGGATCGCGGTCGTTGCCGAGGAAACGGGATGGCGGGGAGGCAAACCAGGCGTCGGAACCTTCGTCCGTGAACGCTTCTACGATGCGAGCAACGACCGCGGGGTCGCGCAACGGTTCACCGGTACGCTTGTCGACGAACACGGCGATCGGCACGCCCCAGGCGCGCTGGCGGCTGACGCACCAATCGGGGCGCGCGGCCACCATTGCGGTGATGCGGTTGCGTCCGGATTCGGGGACGAACGCGGTTTCCTCAATGGCCGCCAGCGCCTTCTCCCGCAGCCCTTCCGGTCCATCCATGCGGATGAACCATTGCGAGGTGGCACGGAAGATCAACGGGGCCTTCGATCGCCACGAATGCGGGTAGGAATGCAGCAGCCGGCCGCGTGCCAGAAGGCCGCCGGCCTCCGCCAGGGCGGCGCAGACCGGATCGTCGGCCTTGTAGACGTGCACGCCGGCAAACAGCGGCACCCAGGAGTTGAAACGGCCGTCGCCGGCGACGGTATCGGGGATTTCCAGCCCGTGCGTACGGCCGAGATCGAAGTCTTCCTCGCCGTGACCGGGAGCGACATGCACGAACCCTGTACCGGCTTCGGTGGTAACGAAATCGCCGAACAGGACCGGCACGTCATGGTCGTAGCCGCGTCCGCGCAGCGGGTGGGCGCACACCAGCCCGGCCAGTTCGGTGCCTTTCAGCACGCGGACCACGTGATGCGTCGCGATTTTTGTCTGCTCCAGGAACTGCGGCAGCAACGCCAGCGCGACGATAAGACGGCTGCCGACGCGGACGAGCGAGCCGTCCGCCGTGCTGTCAACGTGGATCAGCGCGTAATCGAACTCCTGGCCGGCGGCGATGGCGCGATTGCCGGGCATGGTCCAGGGCGTGGTCGTCCAGATAACGACGGCGGCGCCGGCAAGCTCCGGCATGGGCGTGCTGATGACCGGAAACGCCACCCAGATCTGGGTCGAGGTATGGTCGTGGTATTCGACTTCCGCCTCCGCCAGCGCGGTCTTTTCCACCGGCGACCACAGCACCGGGCGCAGGCCGCGAAACAGGCTGCCGTTCAGCAGGAACTTGCAAATCTCGCCGGCGATGGCGGCTTCCGAAGCGGGGTCCATGGTGGCGTAGCGCTGTGCCCAGTCGCCCTCGACCCCCAGGCGGCGGAATTCGTGCTGCTGCACGCCCATCCAGTGCCGCGCGTAGTCACGGCACTCGGCGCGGAACTGCAGAACGGGGACCGCGTCTTTGTCCTTGCCGGCGGCGCGGTATTGTTCCTCGATCTTCCATTCGATCGGCAGGCCGTGGCAGTCCCAGCCGGGGATGTAGTTGGCGTCGTAGCCGGCCATCTGGCGGCCGCGATTGACCACATCCTTGAGGATCTTGTTCAGCCCGGTGCCGATATGGATATTGCCGTTGGCGTAGGGCGGTCCGTCGTGGAGGATGAACAGCGGCCGGCCGCGTGATGCCGCGCGCAGCTTGCCCCACAAGCCCATCTCGTCCCAGCGAGCGAGGATGCGGGGCTCTTTCTTCGGCAGGTCCCCGCGCATAGGGAAGCCGGTCTGCGGCAGGAAGACCGTGTCGCGATAGTCGCGTTCTGCGTCGTTCATCGGGAATCCGGGCGGCCTAGCGGCCGCGAAACGGGTGAAAGGGCGTGCGGGGCCCGGCGCTCAGCGAGCCGCCGGGGCGGTAATTCGCGCGGGCCTGTACCCCATTTCCATGCGTGGTATTATGGGGAGTTACCGGTCTGATGGTCAAGAAGTGGGCCTTTGCCCCGGCGTCCGGGGAACCCGCGACGATGGTAACGAAGGCCCGGGTGGCGGGGCGCAAGCGAGCAAGCAAGAAAGTGTCACCGCAGAGGCGCAGAGGCGCAGAGATGCAATTGCGCGGCGTGCCATCGTCGATTGAGGTTCCAATAGTCGCGGTAATCAGGCGGGGACCTGCCGCATTATCCGACGCGCTTCCGTTACATCTGTCGCGATCTGCGTCTTCAGGGCGTCGAGTCCGGAGAATTTCTGCTCCGGCCTTAGGTAGGCGTGCAGGGCAACGGTGAGCTCTGCATCGTATAGATCGCCGGCGAAATCGAAGATGTTCACCTCCAACCGGCTCTCCGTGCCCGCATTGACGGTGGGGCGGCGGCCGATATTGGCCGCACCTGGGCGCGTGGTGCCGTCCGGCAGGCGCACGGTGACCGCATAGACGCCGCGGGCCGGCTCCAGGTGGCGGCCGAGCGCGATGTTGGCGGTGGGGAAGCCGATGGTACGGCCGCGCTGGTCGCCATGCGCCACCTGGCCGCGGATCGCCCACGGACGGCCCAGCTCGGCGGCGGCGCGCTCCGGGTAGCCGTCGCGCAGGGCGCGGCGGATGCGGGTGGACGAGAGCGGTCCTTCGGCGTCGGTGACGGGCGGCACCAGGGTGAGCCCCATGCCAAGCGCCTCCGCGCGCGCGGCCAGGAAGGCGGTGTCGCCGGTCTTGCGGTGACCGAAGGCGAAATCCGGGCCGCAGGCGAGGTGCCGGGCGGCCAGCCCGTCATGCAATATCCCGCTCACGAAGGATTCGGGCGGCATCAGGCTGAACCGATGGTCGAACGGCAGTTCGTAGAGCAGGACCGCTCCGAGCGCGGCCAGGGCGTCGGCGCGTTCGGCGGACAGCGTGAGTCGGAAGGGTGGGTCGTCGGGGCGGAACAGCTCGCGCGGGTGCGGCTCGAACGTCAGGACCGCGAGCGGGGCGTCCGGCCGGGCGGTGTGGGCGGCGCGCAGGACGGCGGCGTGGCCGCGATGCACGCCGTCAAAATTGCCGAGCGCCACGGTGGCGCCCCGCGCGTCGTCCGGCAGGTCCCGCCAGTCGCGGAGCAGGCGCATCAGGCGGGCGGCGGGAGCTGCACCTGCGCTTCGCCCTCGATCACGGCCTGGCCAGCGACGGTGCAGGTGGTCTTGAGCGTGGCGCGGCGTTTTTCCGGCTGCAGCGCCGTGACCTCCACGGTGGCGGTCACGGTGGCGCCGATCTTCACCGGGGCACGGAAGCGCAGCGTCTGGCCGAGATAGATGGTGCCGGGGCCGGGCAGCCTGGTGCCGAGCACGGCGCTGATCAGGCCGGCGGACAGCATGCCGTGCGCCACACGTTCCTTGAAGATGGAGCGGCTGGCGGCTTCGGCGTCGATATGCACCGGGTTGGTGTCGGTGCTGACGGCGGCGAACAGCAGGATGTCGGCCTCGGTGATGGTCTTGGAGGTGCTGGCCGTCTGGCCGATCCGCAGGTCTTCAAAGGTCATGAAATTCGTTCCAACGCCATGGATGTGCCCGGTTGTCGTTGACCGACGGCGGAGGGTCAACCCAGCAGGACCGATGCGGCCGGGCTGATCCCGCCGGTTGCGTCGAACGCGGGTATGATCCGTACGCCGTCCAGCTCGGAGCCTGCAGCCATGTCTTCAGAAATCACCGCCTCGCATCCTGCGGTCTTCGCTGTAGCCAGGAGCAATGCGTCGTAGAACTGAAACCTCTTTGCGAGCGAGGCTTCAAGGGCGCTCTCCAGGGCAGGTGCCGTGGGGCCCTGAGCGATCCCGAAGATCACGATCCAATCGCGTACCTGGGCAGCCGCGCTGTCGCGAGGGACAATGCGCTTGCGGCTTACGGCATGAAAGAACTCGGCCAAAGCCTGCGGAAGCAGCAAACAGTCCAGGCTGGCGGCACGATCGACGATCGTGAAAGCGGATGAGCGGCGGTGCTGGTCACGCACGTCGACAGCGTAAATCAGTACGTTGCTGTCGAGCGTAAAGCGCACGGATCCTATGGCTCATCCTTGATGCCAAGGATATCGTCGTACAGCTCGTTGCGGTCGAACCGCTCGATGCCCAGCGGCCAACCCTGGGCAAGTCGGGCGCGCGTTCTTGCCAAGGCGTCTTGCTGCTCCGCCGTCAGTCGCCGACGCCCGTCCGGCAGGCGTTCGGGCACGATCCGGGCAACCGGTACACCATTGCGGGTCACCACGAATTCCTTGCCCGATTCCACCTCACTGAGGATGCGGGCGAAACGGTGGTTGGCGTCGCGTGCGGTGATCGTGTCGGCCATGATCGCGGTCCCAGGTTTGTCCTACAATATGTAGGACCTTACCCGCGGCAGGCAAGCGAGCTGGCGGCCATTGCCAAACCGGGGCTCGCACATGGAGGCGATTCCGGTCCACACTAGCGGCTGCGAAGCAATGGTGGCCGGATGAGCACAACCCAAGCGGACCTCGTGTTCCTGTTCGACGTGGACAACACGCTGGTCGACAATGACGGCGTGCAGGACGACATGCGCGAACATCTGGAGCGCAATTACGGGGTGAAGGCGCGCGACCGTTTCTGGGCGCTGTTCGAGGAGCTGCGCGGCGAGCTCGGCTACGCGGACTATCTGGGCGCGCTGGAGCGCTACCGGGTGGAAGAGCTGCATGACCCGCGCGTGCTGCGGATGGCCAACTGGCTGGTGGATTATCCGTTTGCCAAGCGGCTCTATCCCGGCGCGCTCGACGCTGTCCGCCATGCCGCGCAATGGGGGCCGACGGTGATCCTGTCGGACGGAGACGCGGTGTTCCAGCCGCGCAAGGTGGAATGTTCGGGCCTGTGGCGGGCGTTCGCGGACCGCGTGCTGATCTACATCCACAAGGAACAGGAGCTGGACGACGTCGAACACTGGTATCCGGCCCGGCACTATGTGCTGATCGACGACAAGCTGCGCATCCTGGATGCGGTCAAGAAGATCTGGGGCGACCGGGTGACCACGGTATTTCCCCGCCAGGGTCATTACGCGCTGGACCCGGAGGTGTTGAAGACGTACCCACCGGCGGATATCCAGATCGAGGCGATCGGTGACCTGCTGCGGCTCGACCGGTCCGCCTTCGGGCAAATCAAGTCCGGCAAAGGGAGTTAGACATGGCGGTCAACCGACCCATCGACAGGCCCGCGTGGCGGGCGCTTGCCGCACATCACGAGCAGCTCAAGGGCGCGCACCTGCGGCAATTGTTCAAGGACGACCCCGGCCGCGCCGAACGTTACTCGGCCGAGGCGGCGGGATTGTTCCTGGATTATTCCAAGAACCGCATCACCGACGAAACGCTGCGCCTGCTGCAACAGCTTGCGGTCGAGCAGGGGGTGGTCGCGCGGCGGGACGCGATGTTCCGGGGCGAGGCGATCAACACCACCGAGCGGCGGTCGGTGCTGCACGTGGCGCTGCGGGCGCCGCGGGATGCCCACATCATGGCCGAGGGCAAGGACGTGGTGCCCGAGGTGCATGCGGTGCTGGACCGGATGGGGGCGTTCGCGGCGCGCGTGCGCGACGGGTCGTGGACTGGACATACCGGCAAGCGCATCCGCACGGTGATCAATATCGGCATCGGTGGTTCATATCTGGGGCCGGAGATGGCGTGGCTGGCGCTGCAGGAGTACAGCAAGGGATCGCCGGAGTGTCGTTTCGTTTCAAACATAGATGGAGCGAACTTCGCCGCGGCGACGCGGGGGCTGGACGCGGCGGAGACGCTGTTCGTCATTTCTTCCAAGACGTTCACAACGTTGGAGACGATGACCAACGCCGCCACGGCGCGAGCCTGGGTGGTGGGCGCGCTGGGTGCCGACGCCGCGGTGGCCAAGCATTTCGTTGCCGTCTCCACCAACGAAGCCGGGGTGCGGAAGTTCGGCATCGATACCAGCAACATGTTCGGCTTCTGGGACTGGGTGGGCGGCCGCTATTCGATGGACTCCGCGATCGGGCTGTCCACCATGATCGCCGTCGGGCCGGATAATTTCCGCGATCTGCTGGCCGGCTTCCATGCCATGGACGAGCATTTCCGCACCGCGCCCCCGGCGAAGAACCTGCCGATGCTGATGGGGCTGCTGACGGTCTGGTACAACAACTTCTTCGGCGCGGAGACGCTGGGGGTAATGCCCTATGCCGCACCGTTGGCCCGCTTCCCCGCTTATCTTCAGCAGCTTACGATGGAGAGCAACGGCAAGCATGTCGATCAGAACGGCCAGCATGTGGATTGGCAGACCAGCCAGATCGTGTGGGGCGAGCCGGGCACCGACGGCCAGCACTCATTCTACCAGTTGCTGCACCAGGGCACGAAACTGGTGCCGTGCGACCTGATCGGGTTCTGCGCTCCGCTCAGTTCACTGGCTGAGCACCACGACCTGCTGATGGCCAACCTGTTCGCGCAGGCCGAGGGTCTGGCGTTCGGCAAGACCGCCGAGGAATTGCGCGCCGAGGGCTCGCCCGAGTTCCAGACCCCGTTCCGGGTGACCGAGGGCAACCGGCCGACCAACGTGATACTGGCCGAGCGGCTGGACCCCCGCACACTGGGCAGCCTGGTGGCGTTGTACGAGCACAGCGTGTTCACCCAGGGCGCGATCTGGGCGATCGATTCGTTCGATCAATGGGGCGTGGAGCTGGGCAAAGTGCTGGCGGTCCACATCATCCCGGAACTGCGGGACGCCAAGGAGCCCGCGCTGAACCACGACACCTCGACCAACGCGCTTATCCGCCGCTATCGGCGCTCGCGGGTACCGGCGAGCTGATCGGGGCAAACGCCGGGTGCTCGGCGAAGGCGGGATCGAGCCGCGGATCCCACAATCGAACGCCACCGGTGATGCCGGCTTCGTTTGAAACAACCTTCACGCGATCCGGCAGCGGGCCTTCGATCAGCCTGGCATTGCCGCCGCCGATATACAGCATGTCGTACATCGCCAGCGTATCCATGTAGCCGATCACCTTGCGGACGCGGCGATTCCAGTGCCCGCGTCCGACATCCTTGAGCGCGGCATCGCCGACATACTGATCGTATGTCTTGTGGGTCTTCACCGGATGCTGGCTCATTTCCAGGTGCGGCGTCAGCAGCCCATGCTGGAACAGCGCGAAGCCCATGCCGGTGCCCATCGTCAGCACGCATTCCAGGCCCTGGCCGCTGATCACGCCGAGACCCTGGATGGTTGCATCGTTCAGCATCCGGGCGGGCGCGCCGAGATGATGCGACAGCTCATCGGCGAGCGAGAAGCCGTGCCAGTCCTTGGTGCCGAGATTGGGCGCGGTCAGCACGGCGGCACCCCGGACTACGCCGGGGAAACCGATCGAAATACGGTCGAACCGGCCGAGCTGGTGGGCCAGTCCGATCAGGCCTTCGACCACTGCCGCGGGTTTGGCCGGCTTGGGCGTTTCCACGCGTACCGGCCCGGCAACCATCTCCCCCGCCTCGTTCAGAATGCCGGACTTGAGATGGCTGCCGCCGATGTCGATGGCCAGCGTCAGTTTCTCGGTTGAAGGGACGGCGTTCTCGGCATCGGCCATTTGAATGCGCTCCGTATCGGGACGGGATCGTGAGGAACCAATACCGGCCATTGTCGGTGAATGTCCAATGCGGACGCACCCGGCAAGGCAATCAGTGCGCGGCGAGCAGTTTCCGTCCGGGCATCCGGTGGCGAAACGCCAGCGCCTCCGCCACGTGCACCCGCCCGATCACCGCAGCGCCGGCGAGGTCGGCGATGCTGCGGGACACGCGCAGGACCCGCGTGTAGCCGCGCGGCGAGAGCCGCAGGCGGTCCATCGCTTGCTCGGCCAAGGCCTGGGCGTCTGGCGTCAGGGCGAGATCACCCGGGTCCAGCTCGGCATTGCTGATCGGGCCGTTGCCATTCGATCGCGCGGCTTGCGCCAGTCTTGCCCTGGCGACCCGGGCAGCGACGGCAGCGGAGGTTTCCCCACGCGGCGCCCGCGCCAGCTCGGCGGCCGAGGCGGGTTGTACTTCGACCGTGAGGTCGATGCGGTCGAACACCGGTCCGCTGATCCGGTTCTGGTAATCCTCGCCGCAGCGTGGCGGGCGTCCGCATTCCCGTCCGGCATCTCCCAGATAGCCGCAGCGGCACGGGTTCATTGCCGCGACCAGTTGGAAGCGCGCCGGATACGTGACGTGGGCGGCGGCGCGCGCGACCGTGGTGCGGCCGGATTCCATGGGCTGGCGCAGCGATTCCAGCGCCGGCTTGGGAAATTCCGGCAGTTCATCCAGGAACAGCACGCCGCGATGGGCCAGCGACACTTCGCCGGGCCGGGCGCGCTGGCCACCGCCGCTCAGCGCCGCCTGCGACGCCGAATGGTGCGGTTCGCGGAACGGTGGACGCATGACCAGCCGGCCGCCTTCCAACAAGCCGGCAACACTGTGGATCATGCTGACCTCCAGCGCCTGGGCCGGCGTGAGGTCCGGCAGCAGGCCGGGCAGCCGTGCCGCCAGCATCGACTTGCCGGCGCCGGGCGGACCGATCAGCAGCAGGTTGTGGCTGCCGGCGGCGGCGATTTCCAGCGCCCGCTTGGCGGTCTCCATGCCTTTCACGTCGGCCAGCTCGGGCCCGCGCGGGGTCTCCGCGACGCCGGCGGGCTGTGGTGGGGTGAGCACCTGCGAGCCGCGGAAATGATTGATCAGGCTCAGCAGGTCGGGCGCCGCCAACACCTCGATCCGGCCGGCCCAGGCGGCTTCCCCGCCTTGCGCGGCCGGGCAGATCAGGCCGAGGTCGCGTGCCGATGCCCCGATCGCCGCCGGCAGGACGCCGGCAACCGGGTGCAGCGTGCCATCAAGATGCAGCTCCCCCAGGGCGGCGTAGCCGTCGATTTCGTCACGCGGCAGGATGTCCATGGCGGCCAGGACGCCGAGCGCCAGCGGCAGGTCGAAATGACTGCCTTCCTTCAACAGATCCGCCGGCGCCAGATTGATCAGCACGCGGCGCGGCGGCAGTGACAGACCCATGGCGGCGAGGGCCGCGCGGACACGTTCCCGAGCTTCGCCCACCGCTTTATCCGGCAGGCCGACAACCAGGAAGGCTGGCAGTCCCGCCGAAATCTGGACCTGCACTTCAACTGGGACCGCTTCGATCCCGGCAAAGGCGAATGTGCGGATGCGGGCGATGGCGGCGGGGGAAAGGGCGTTCACCGGGGCAATGTGGGGCGGAATGGTGAACAGGCCCTGACCAGAGGGCCGAGGCAATCCCGTCAGGATGCCTTGATGGAGGCCCTCTCCCCGTCAAGAACCGGGGAGAGGGAGCAACGCTGACCTAAAATTACGGGTTGGTGGTGGCCGGCGGGGCGCCGGTCGAGGCACCGCCAGCGCCCGTATTGTCATTCATCGCGCCGCCGTTCGTGGCGCCACTGTTCATCGAACCGTTGTTCATACCGCCGTTATTCATCCCGCCGTTATTCATGGACCCGGCGCCCATGCCGGCGTTCCCACCGGCGGATGAGACATGCAGCGCCTGCAGGGTCTGCTCATCCAGGCTGCCCGTCGCCTGCATCCCGTTCTTCTGCTGGAACTGGCTGACGCCGTTCTGGGTCATCGGCCCCCATACGCCGTCCACGCGCCCCCGATAGTCGCCGTTCTGCTTCAACGCCGTCTGAATCTGCCGCACTGTCTGATGCGACAGCTCGCTTCCCGGGGTCGGTGCCGGAGCTGGGGCCGGGGCCGGCGGCGGTGCAGCCGGCGGAGCTGCCGCGGCCTGCGGTGCGGATGAACCGCCCATGCCCAGCGCCGAGCAGCCGGTCAGCCCGGCGAGAGCACCGATCGCCACCAAAGTGGCGATGTTGCGAACCTTGATCATACAATTCTCCTGTGGATGTCCTGGATTGCAAGCCGCAGACCGGCCCTGCGGCAACCGCCGCGGACCACTCTTGGTTTCGCATCTGACGCATTCCGGTGGCCGTTGCAACGCAAGCTCGCGTGGATTCCACCGTGAAGCAGCCGCACTCGCGCGACCGTGATCAATACTCCCGGGGGTTAATCCTTGGCGGACACCGGCAATGCTGCCTGATCGGGCAGCTCCGGCACGGTGAGATAAACCCAGGCGAGATTGGCGAGCAGCAAGGCGGCGGTGACCAGGAACACGAAGCGCAGCCCCAGCAGGGCAGCCACGCCGCCACCGGTCAGCGGCCCCAAGGAATTGCCGAGAAATGTCGCGGAGGCGGTCAGGCCGTACACCGTGCCGCGCTGCGCCCGCGTGACCATCCGCCCGACCAGCGCATTGGCCGTCGGCAGGATGCCGCCGATGAAGCAGCCGACGCCGAATCGCTCGACCACAAATTCCCAGTAGCTGTGGGCAAACGCCTGCGGCAGGCTGGTGAGGGCGGCACCCAGCAGGCAGATCAGCAGCACGCGCCGGTAGCCGATCACGTCGCTGCGCTTGCCGAGGAACGGGGAAGCGAGCAGGTCGGCGACTCCGGTCACGGAGAAGGCGAAGCCGGCAAGCGTCGCCAGGTTGCCCAGTTGGGGCGCCAGCTCCTGCACGAACAGGGTAATCACGGGTTGCACGGTGCGCACGCCGAACTGCGCCAGCAGCAGCACGAAAAACAGGGAGACAAGCCCGGACGAGCGGGTCAAAAGGCCGAGGCCCGACAGCACCGACCGTCCGCGCCGGGTCTGCGCCGGCGGGACGAATTGTTCGCGCACGACGGCCCAGGCCAGCCCCATCGCACCGAAGCAGATAACGGCGGTGCAGTAGAAGGGGACGCGATAGCTGTTGGTCGCATCCGCGAGGCCGCCGCCCAGCACGGGCCCGATTAGCCCCCCGACGAGCTGTCCGGTGCTCAGCCAGCCGAGCGCGTAGCCCAGCCGCTGCTCGGGGACCTGGCTCGCCACCAGCGCGATCGCCGAGGCGGAGAAGCCGGCAAACGCCCCCATCAGCGCGCGGGCGGCGAAGAACTGCCAGACATTCAGCGACAGGCCCATCAACACAGTAAAGAAGCCGATGGCGAAGCTGGAGCGCAGCAGCATGAGCTTGCGGCCTCGCCGGTCGGCGACGCGGCCCCAGAGCGGGGAGGCAAACGCAGCCACGAACGAGGTGGTGCCGTTCAGGACGCCGGCCCAGAGGTCGATCTGCGACGCGCCCTTCACGCCGAGCTCCGGCAGGAACAACGGCATGATCGGACTGAGAATCGTGAACGACATCGTCATGATGAACTGGATGCCGACCATGGCCCACATGGTGTGCTGCCAGTCCGGCGGCGCCTGCTCGCCCCCAGCGTGTTCGGGCCGCTGCGACGCCGGGCGCGCGCGCTCTTCGTCCATGCAGGTCAGGATCGGAGTGGATGTGCGGATTGTAAAGCGAGCCGGCGGGTGGCTGGGCTGCGCGTCCGCTTCGACTGCGCAAGCAACCCGCCATGCAGCGGCGAGTTTGCCAATACATGACAGGTGCGGCGTATTTGCGTGACCAGGTGGCGTTGGTGACCGGGGCAGATTCCGGGATCGGCCAGGCGATCGCCGTCGCATTCGCGCGGCACGGTGCCGACCTGATGGTCGTGTTCCATTCCGATCGTGCGGGGGCGCAGAATACGCTAGGGCAGGTCGAGGCGGCGGGACGACGCGCGGTCGTGCGCCAGGCCGACGTGCGCGACCAGCGCGCGGTGGCGGAACTGTTCGACGAGCGAGACGGGTTGGCCGTGCCGTTCATCCTGGTCAACGCCGCCGGTGTGGGTGCCGGCGGCACGCCGGTCGCGGAAACGCCGGGCGATGCCTGGGATCGGGTGATCCGCACCGATCTCTATGGCCCATTCCATTGCTGCCGCCACTTCGTGCAGGCGCGCAAGGCCGAGGGCGGTCACGGCAAGATCATCAACATCACCTCGGTGCACGAGGCGATTCCCAGTCCGAACGCGGCGGCGTACGGCGCCGCCAAGGGCGGGCTGCTCACTTTCACCCGCAGCCTGGCGCTGGAAGTGGCGCCCGACCGGATCAACGTGAACGCCATCGCCCCCGGCATGATCAAGACGCCGATGACGGCCGACCGGGCCGACGATCCGCAGAAGCTGCGCGAGGCCGAGCGCCATATTCCGCTCGGTCGTGCCGGCGAGCCATGGGAGGTCGCGGCGCTCGCTGTCTATCTGGCCAGTCCGGCTGCGGATTACGTGACCGGCCAGAGCTTCACGATCGATGGCGGGCTGGAGATGAACTGGGGCCAGGGCGCCTAGGCCCTGGATCAGCATCCATAGGAGACGAAACGGATGGATCGCCCGCTCGAGGTCACTTTCCACAACATGAGTTCCTCCGAGTCGCTGGAGGCACTGATCCGCGAACGTGTGGAGAAGCTGGACCAGCGCTACGGTCGGCTGGTCGGCTGCCGGGTTTCCGTGGAGGCGCTGCACCGGCAGCACCAGAGCGGCAACATCTACGAATGCCACATCATCATGTCGGTGCCTGGCCGCGACCTGGCGGTCAGCCACGAGCCGCACCGTGCGAAGCAAGACTACGCACATCCCGACGTGCGGGTATCGATCCGCGAGGCGTTCGATGCGGCGGAGCGGCAATTGCAGGAGCACAAGCGGCAAGTCCGCAGCGACACCACGCCGCCGAGCGGTTCGGCCCTGAGCGGCCAAGTGACGCTGATCGAGCCGGGCGCTGATCACGGATTCATTCTCACCAGCACCGGCACGCAGCTCTATTTCCATCGCGACAGCGTCACCAACGCGCGGTTCGAGGATCTGCGGATCGGCCAGTTGGTGCACTACGTGGAAGAGACTGGCGGGGCCGGGCCGATGGCGACCAAGATCCGCGTGCCCGAAGCGAAGGCGGCGTGACGGCATGCCGCCATCGTGACGGAAGGCCGACGGAGGCAACCACCTTAGACGCCGGTGCACGGCGAAGCCGCCATGGCTGACACCGGCGCGGCTTTGCGCGACCGGCCGGAGTCGGGTCCCGGCGGGACAGGGCCGGAGCCGATCTGGACCATCGCCCGCATATTGCGCGCGTGCGCCATCCTGGTTGGCGTCGCGGCGCTGCTTTGGGCCCTATCGGACGCGGTCCTGATCATATTCCTCGCCATTCTGCTGGCGACCTTGCTGCGCGGGCTGGGTCAGGAGCTGGTCCGCTTCACGCGCATGAACGTCACTGTCGCGGTGCTGCTGGTGTCGCTGGCGCTGGTCGTTCTGCTCTGTGGGCTGAGCTGGTGGGTGGGACCGAAATTCGTCGGGGAGGCACAGCAGCTTTGGGGGCAGCTCTCGCAGCGGTTCGGCTCCGTCCGGCAGATGATGGGAGGGGTCGGGCTGGGGGGCGGCGAGTCCGGCCATGCGAGTGTGGTGCCGCACATGGTTGAACTGGTGGCGAGCTCGACCCTCAGTTTCGTGAGTGCGCTGCTGGTGATCGTGGCGACCGCCGTCTATTTCGCCATTGCGCCCGCCGTCTATGTCGGCGGCATGGTGCATCTGGTGCCGATCTGGTACCAGCCGCGTGCGCGCGGCATCATCCTGGAAATGGGTGGCACCATGCAGGGCTGGCTGCTCGGCCAACTGATCGACATGATCGTGGTCGGTGTGCTGGCCGGTCTCGGCCTTTACCTGCTGCAGGCGCCGCTCGCACTGGCGCTGGGAGTGCTGGCCGGGCTGTTCACCTTCATCCCGTATTTCGGCACCATCATCGCCGGGGTGCTGGGGGCCGTGGTGGGGCTGGCGGTCAGCCTGGACGAGACGCTGTGGATCGTCGGCCTGTTCCTGGTCTGCCACGGCATCGAGGGGTACCTGGTGTCGCCGTTCGTGCAGCGGCGGACGGTGCATTTGCCGCCGGCGCTGACGCTGCTCTCGATGGTGGTGCTGACCGCGTTCTTCGGCCTTCTCGGCGTGCTGGTGGCGACGCCGCTGATCGCGGTGCTGATGGTGGGTGTCACCCGCGTCTATGTGGAGGACGTGCTCGGCGACCGCGACGCCGGCGCGAAACTGACGGTGCGCAGCCGGTGGTACTGGTTCACGCCACCGGAATTGGGGTCCTGACCGGGTTGCGTTGGGCTAGGGCGGTTCAGCCAGAGTGAACCCGTGCCAGCTCCAGCCAGGCTGCTATTGCGCTAGCCGCGGCGGAACAGCGCGCCCAGCTCCGCCGGCGTGAAGCGCAGCACGGTGGGTCGCCCGTGGCTGCAGGTGGCGGCGCGCGGCGTCGCCTCCATGCGCCGCAGCAGCGCGTCCATCTCCGCCGGGGCGAGCCGGCGGCCGGCGCGGATCGAGCCATGGCAAGCCATGCGCGCGATCACCGCGTCGAGCCGGGTGGCGAGCGCGGTCGATTCGTCGAAATCCGCCAGCTCGTCGGCCAGGTCGCGGATCAGCGACGTTGGCTCCGGCGCGCCGAGCGCCGCCGGCAGGGCGCGGACCAGCACGGCGCCGGGGCCGAACGGTTCCAGCTCCAGGCCGAGCCGGGCCAGATCGCCGGTGCGCGCGAGGAGGCGGGTGGCTTCGGCGGGAGCCAATTCGACCACGGCGGGCACCAGCAGCGGCTGGCTGCGGATACCGTCGGCCAGCATCTGCTCACGCAGCGCCTCGTGGGTCAGGCGCTCATGGGCGGCGTGCTGATCGACCAGGATCAGGCTGCCGTCCGCGGCGACGGCGACGATGTAGGTGTCCTGCACCTGGCCGAGCGGGGCGCCGAGCGGGTGATCGGGGTGCGGCTCGGGCGGCGGGGACGGGCGCGCTGCGGGGGGCGCGGCGAGCGGAAGCTGGGTGTCGGCAAAACCCGGCAAGGCGCCGGCCGGCATCCGCCAGCCGGGCGACGGGCGGTGCGGCTGCAACGCGAGGGCGGGGCGGTGTGCCGGGACCGCGGTGCCGGCGCTGCCGGTCAGCGCCCGGCCGAGCGCGCCGATAACCAGCGCGCGCACCGCGCCGGGGTCGCGGAAGCGCAGCTCGGCCTTGGCCGGATGCACGTTGACGTCCAGTTCGTCGGCGGGAACGGTGAGCCACAGCGCGACCACCGGATGGCGGCCGGCGGCGATCACGTCGCGGTAGCCGACCCGCACGGCGGTGCGCAGCACGGGATCGGCGACCGGGCGGCCATTGACGGTGAGCGCCTGGTGCGCGGCGGTGGCGCGGGTGACCGCCGGCGAGGCGGCGAAGCCGGAGAGGCCAAGGGCGCCGCGGGTTGCCTCGATCGGCACCAATACGGCGGCGGCCTCCGGCCCGAGCAGGGCGGCCGCCCGCGCCGCGCGGTCCTGCGCCGGCAGGTCGAACAATGTGCGGTCGTCGCTGTCGAGGCGGATTGCCACGCCGGGGGCGGCGAGTGCGAGGCGGCGCAGGACGGTTTCCGCGTGGTCCGCCTCGCTGCGCGGATGGCGGAGGAACTTGCGCCGCGCCGGGGTGGCGAAGAACAGGTCGCGCACGACCACGCGCGTGCCCGGTGGACCGGCGGCGGGGATGACGGGCGCGACTCGGCCGCCCTCGATCTCGATGGCGTGGGCATGCGGGGCGCCGGGTGGGCGGGAGGTGATGTGCAGGCGGGCTGCCGCACCGATCGAAGGCAGCGCCTCGCCGCGGAAGCCAAGGGTGGCGATGTGCACGAGGTCGTCGTCCGGCAGCT
>DATDIC010000156.1:0-2678 GCA_036521275.1 Acetobacteraceae bacterium | reverse complement strand
ACCAAACTGCATTGAGTATGACCCATGTTCGTCATCCCCGCGCAAGCGGGACGCGAGGCGGCCGCCCGGAATTCCGCGCTGCTCGCGTGGATGCCCGCCTTCGCCCGCGAACGCGCGCAGGACGAGATGGGCGCGGGCATGGCGAGACGGGCGCCGGACGAGTCAATGTCCTCGGCGGTTGGTGTGAGTTTTCCACCGGAACGTCCGACCCGCCGGCGATGAAAGCGGTCCGATGGGCGTCAGTTCAGGAACAACTTGCCAGGGTTCAGAATCCCGCGCGGATCGAGCGCCTGCTTCATCGACCGCATCACCGCGATCGCATCCGGGCCATGCTCCTGGACGATGAACTCCCGCTTGCCGATGCCGACGCCGTGTTCGCCGCTGCATGATCCGCCCAGTGCCAGCGCGCGCGACACGATCTTCCGGTCCAGCTCCCACGCGCGCGCCAGCCCGTCGGGTTCCGGCGGCACCAGGATCACGGTGTGGAAATTGCCGTCGCCGACATGACCGACGATCGGCGCCGACAGGCCGGACGCGGCGATATCCTCCTTGGCGCCCAGAATAGCTTCATCCAGGCGCGAGATCGGCACGATCGCATCGGTTGCCAGCCCTTTGTGACCCGGCTTCATCGCCAGTGCCGCCCACAACGCGTCATGCCGCGCCTGCCACAGCCGGTTGCGGTCTTCAGTGTCGGTCGCCCAGCGGAACCCGCTGGCATTGCACCCGGCTGCAATCTCCTCAGCCTGTTTTGCCTGCTCAGCCACGCCGGACGGCGTGCCGTGGAACTCGAAAAAGATGCTGGGCAGCGGCTCCAACCCGGGCAGCTTCGAATAGGCGATGCAGGCGGCCATCTGCACCTCGTCCAGCAGCTCCATCCGGGCGACTGGGATGCCGGACTGCAGGATGGCGATAACCGTTTCCACGGCATCGCGCAGGGTGGGGAACTGGCAGGTGGCGGCGGAGGCGGCTTCCGGTATCGGATGCAGCCGAAGCTGGATCTCGGTGATGACGCCCAGCGTTCCCTCCGAGCCGATGAAGAGATGCGTCAGGTCGTAGCCGGTCGCCGACTTGCGCACGCGGCCGCCGGTGCGGATCACCCGCCCGTCGGCCAGCACCACGGTCAGGCCGGTGACGTTTTCGCGGATGGTCCCGTAGCGCACGGCGTTGGTCCCGGACGCGCGGGTGGCGCACATGCCGCCCATGGTGCAGTCCGCGGTGCCCGGATCGACCGGGAAGAACAAGCCCTGGTCGCGCAGATGCTCGTTGAGCTGCTTGCGGGTGACGCCGGCTTCCACCCGGCAGTCCATGTCCGGCTGGCTGACCTGGAGAATGCCGGTCATGCGCGAAAGGTCGACCGTGATGCCGCCGCGCACCGGCGTGACATGCCCTTCCAGCGAAGTCCCCGCGCCCCATGCCACAATCGGCACATGGTCGGCGTGGCAAAGGGCCAGCAGCCGGGCCGCTTCCTCGGTGGTCTGGATGAAGGCCACGGCGTCCGGCAGGTGTGGGGGCTGGGTGTCCTGGCCATGCGAGTGATGCTCGCGCAGCGCCATGTTCCGGGTGATCCGGTCACCGAGAAACTGGCGGGCTGCTTCGATTACCGCATCGACAGGAGCGGACATGGGCGGTTTCCTAATCAAGCGGGGCTAGTGCCGAGGCGAGCTTGTAGCGGCTGGCGCGGGGTTGAAAAGCCCGGGTCAAGCAAGTCTCTTGCGCAAAAAGACCCGCGCGCTTCCTGGCGCGGTGAACGGCACCCGGCCGAATTCCTGGTAACCGTGCCGCGCATAGAAGCCGGGCGCCTGGAAGGTGCTGGTTTCCACGACCGCGTGCTGGCAGCCGCGCCGGATGGCTTCCGCTTCGATCAATGCGAGCAGCCGTCCGCCTAAAAGATGGCCGCGAAGCGATTGTGGCAAAAAGAACATGTCGAGGAACAGCAATCCCAGTTCGGTACGTCCCCACAGCCCGCCGCGGATTTCGCCCGTCCTCGTATCGTGCGCAACGGCGGCGATGGGGCGGCGATCCGCAATCCCGGTCTGCTCAACGTTATACGCATAAAGGGCGGCGCCGGCCTGCGTCTTGGCGTCGGGTGCTCCGTCCTCCTGGAGAGCAATTCCGAGGTTTTCGGGGGCGGGCTGGGTCATTGCATCCTGGCCTGCATTGGTGTCCGAAGCTGATCGCCATGTCGGATGTTAATTCAGCCGGTATTGTCCTACACGCCCAATGTCACGCGCGGTTGCCGGTGCCGCTGAAACCGCCGATGTAGGGTGCGGCGATCCTCCCTTTCCGGGCGAACAGGCATGACCAACCTCACCATCGACAACGACCGGCTCTGGCAGGCGCACATGGACATGGCGCGTATCGGCGCCACGTCGGAGGGTGGCAGCAACCGCCAGGCACTGTCGCCCGACGATGCGCAGGCCCGCAGCCTGTTGTGCGACTGGTGCGCGCCGCTTGGCCTGCATTTCGAGCAGGACGCGATCGGCAACATGTTTTTCCGCCGCGATAGCCACGACCCGACGCAGGGCGCGGTCGCTTTCGGCAGCCATCTCGACACGGTGCCTACTGGCGGGCGGTTCGACGGCGTGTTCGGGGTACTCGGCGGTCTGGAGGTGATGCGGGTGCTGCACGCCGCCGGGCACCCGACCCGCGCGTCGCTGGAACTGGTGAACTGGACCAAT
>DATDIC010000155.1:0-6462 GCA_036521275.1 Acetobacteraceae bacterium | reverse complement strand
ATCTTTCGAGTTCACCGCGTTCTGGATGATATTCTTGGACGGATACATCGGCGCCCCGCCAACCATGACGGTGTGCTCCGAGGGCATCGCGGCACCCGCGGTTTGCGCGGCGGCGGGGAGGGCGGTGGCCAGACCAATCGGCAGCGCAAGCGCGGCCAGCAGCGTAGCGTGATGAATTTTCATCGGAGAGCTCCTGCAGAGTGACGCCGGAACGGCGCAACACTCCAGCTACGGAGCACCAGGCGAGGTGGATGCGCGGGTGACGCACCACCCAGCATCACGAAAACGTGGGTAGTCGCACTGGCATCAGGAATTCGGATCGGGGCGTCAGTGGGTCGCCTTTTCCGGCTTGTTCCTGAACGATCGGGTCGGCACGTCGCGGAACAGCGACATATGCGTGTGCTGTGCCACCCACGGCGCGTCGATATTGCTGCGGACAAATACCACGGTGGCACGGCCGGGCCGTTCATACGGCGTGCCGTCCTGCCGGTAGCCGGTGGAATCGAACACGCCCATGCCGACCGCCTGCAAACGGTCGGGTGAAACGATGACGCGGATGTCCGGCCGCCAGTGAAAATTATCGATGTGCGGCCAGACGTTGCGCCACTGGGATTGCTCGGCGGCGTCGCGGCCGGTCATGAAGTCGGTAAAAGTACCGAAGGCAACCATGTCGTCCGCGAAGATCGCCCGTGCCCCGGCGAAATCCACCGCCTGCACGTGTGATGCCAGCGTGTGGAACCAATTGCGCACGCCGGCGGCATCGTCCGTCATGCCACGTCGTACCGCTTGAACCATGCCAGTGCGCGCCGCCAACTGTCCTTCGCGGCGGCTTCGCGGTAGCTCGGCCGGTAGTCGGCATGGAAACCGTGCGGCGTATCCGGGTAGATCACGATCTCCACCGTCTTGCCGGCAGCCTTTGCCTTTGCTTCGGCCTGGTGGATCATCGGCACGGGATTGAACACGTCCTCGCTCCCGTAAAGCCCGAGCAGCGGACACAGGATTTTATCCGCCACATCCAGCGCTGTCTGGGGCTGAATGGCGCTGGTCTTGCCGTCCAGCACGCCATACCACGACACTGCCGCCTTCAGGTGCGGGTTGTGCGCGGCATAGAGCCAGACATCGCGGCCGCCGCGACAGAACCCAGCCACGCCGAGCCGTGCCGGGTCGCCGTGATGCTGTGTTGCCCAGGCGGCGGTGGCATCCAGGTCGCTCATGATCTGCGAGTCGCGCGATTGCGCGATCACGCGCCCGATCTCGTCGTCGTTGGTGATCTTCGAAAGATCGGCGATGCGCGCATAGATTTCCGGCGCCACCGCCAGGTAGCCGAGTTTCGCGAAACGCCGGCAGACATCCTGGAGATACGCATTCACGCCGAACACTTCCTCGATCACCAGGATGGTCGGGAACGGTCCGGCGCCGTCGGGCCGCGCGGCGTAACCGGGCAGGTGCCCGTCGGAGACGGGGATCTGCGCCGCGCCGGCAACCAGCCCTTTCGTGTCGGTGTGAATCGCCTGCGCTTCCACTGTGGTGGTCGCCAGGCTGAAGCCGGTCATCACGGAGGTCATCATGAAGCCGCGGCGCGCCAGCCGGTGCCGCTGCAGGCCGATCCCGGTCACGTCATCCATCGCGTTCTCCTTATCCCGAGCCATCATCCCGCTGACATCGCCGTCTTCAGGTTCTCGTCGAGCTTGCCCAGAAAGGCCTGGGTGTTCAGCCATGGCTGCTTGGGTCCGATCAGCACGGCGAGGTCCTTGGTCATGGAGCCCGCCTCCACCGTCTCGATGGACACCCGCTCCAGCGTCTCGGCGAAACGCGTCACGTCGGGCGTGTTGTCGAAGCGCCCGCGATAGGCAAGCCCCCGCGTCCAGGCGAAAATGGAGGCGATCGGATTGGTGGAGGTCTCCTGGCCTTTCTGGTGCTGGCGATAATGCCGCGTCACCGTGCCGTGCGCTGCCTCGCTTTCCACTGTGCGTCCATTCGGGCTCATCAGCACCGATGTCATCAAGCCGAGCGAGCCGAACCCCTGCGCCACCACGTCCGATTGCACATCGCCGTCATAGTTCTTGCAGGCCCAGACATAGCCGCCGTTCCACTTCAGTGCCTGCGCCACCATGTCGTCGATCAGGCGGTGTTCGTAGGTCAGGTGGCGCTTGTCGAATTCGGCCTTGAACTCGCGGTCGAAAATCTCCTGGAACAGATCCTTGAAGTAGCCATCATAGGCTTTCAGGATCGTGTTCTTGGTGGACAGATAGACCGGCCATCCGCGCTGCAACCCGTAGTTGAACGACGCGCGTGCGAATCCCTCGATCGATTCACGGGTGTTGTGCATCGCCATCGCGACGCCACCGCCCTGCTTGAAGTCGTGCACGTCGAGCGTCTGCGGCGCGCCGCCGCCGGCCGGCTGATAGGTCAGCGTGACCTTGCCGGCGCCGGGGATTTTCAATTCGCTGGCACGATAGATGTCGCCATAGGCGTGGCGGCCGATGACGATCGGCCGGCTCCAGTGCGGCACCAGGCGCGGCACGTTCTTGCAGATGATCGGCTCGCGGAAGATGGTGCCGTCCAGGATGTTGCGGATGGTGCCGTTCGGGCTGCGGTACATGCGCTTGAGGTGGAATTCCTCCACCCGGGCCTCGTCCGGCGTGATGGTGGCGCATTTCACGCCGACACCGTATTGCGCGATGGCATGCGCGGCGTCCACGGTGACCTGGTCGTCCGTCTGGTCGCGGTATTCGATGCCGAGGTCGAAGTATTTCAGGTCGATGTCCAGATAGGGCAGGATCAGGCGATCCTTGATGAATCCCCAGATGATGCGGGTCATCTCGTCGCCGTCCAGTTCAACAACAGGCGTCTTCACTTTAATCTTGGCCATTCTGTCCTCGTCATCCGGCAGCGGAAGCCGGCGGTTTCGGCCGGCCATCAAAGGGGCCGGACATTCGCATCGGGGCGCGGCCCGGGCAAGGACCCCACTGCAGCCTTGCCTTATGTCAGCGCGAGTCGTTAAGACTGCGTACAGGCGTGACAACCCAGCGCCGTAACATCCAGCGGTGGGCGAACCAAGCTGCTACGACCTCGCCCTTCGTCCAGAACTTCAATCGGAGACCGTTCCAGTTTGCGACTGCGTGTCGGGCAAGCGGCAATCCTGATCGGCGCCGTGGTGTTGCTCGTGCTGATCTGGGTGGATACGGTCTCGGTGATCGGCGGGGACCGCAAGGCGGCGCTGCGACGGGCGGGGGCACTCGCCGAGGATCGGGCGGTGCTGTTTTCCGGTGAACTGGGCCGGCAACTTGCCGCGGTCGATCAGACGTTGCGCATTCTGGCTGATGAGTGGCGACAGGACCCGGCCGGGTTCAGCATGGCTGAATGGCAGCGGCGTGCCGTGCTTATTCCGGCAACGTCCGGCGTGTTCCGCACCGATGCGCGTGGCGTTATCGTGCAGGCCAGCCGGGATCGCATCCTCGATCGCGACATCTCCGCCACCAAGCCGTTCCAGGACGCCAGCCGTGATCCGCGCGGTGCCGGCCATCTCCATATCGGCCGGGCTGCACTCGGGCCGCTTGCGCAAGAATGGCAAGTCACGCTGCTGCGGCCGTTGCGCGATGCCGATGGGCGGTTTGCCGGCGCGATCGGACTGATAGACCGGACCGGTTTTCTGACCGCCGATTTCACCGTGGCCGATCTGGGCGCAGACAGCCTGGTCGCCGTGATCGGGACAGAGGATGGGCGGTTGCGGGCTGCGTTGGGAACCGTTCCCGGGCCGCCGGACATCGACATCACGGCATCGGGCCTGTTTGCCGCGGTACAGGATCACCTGTCCGGCATCTGGTCCGGGACGCTCGGACCGCGGGACGCAACGCGGATCTACGCCTTTCGCCACGTCGATGCGGAGCCCCTGGACCTGGTGGTCGGGATCGATCAGCGCGAGGCGCTGCAAAAGGCCGCCGGGCCAATCCGCACGGCGTTATATTTTGCTGGTGGCATCACCGTGCTGGTGCTGCTGATCGCGGTTGTTCTGTTGATCGAGTTGCAACTAGCGGTTCGTCGTGAACGCCGGCTGACCCAAGAGAGGACGATACTGGCCCGGGCCAACGCGGACCTGGAAGCGGCGCACCAGCGCGCTGATGTCAACACGACCCAGCTTCAGGCGGTGCTGACGAACATGGCCGACGGTGTCCTGATGATGGATGCCGAGCTGCGCGCTGTGGTCTGGAACGCGAAATTCCCAGAGATTGCCGGAATCCCGCCTGGGCTGCCGACGCCGGGTGCCACGATGGAGCAGCTCTTGCGTGCGCAGGCCGAGGCGGGTGAGTTCGGCGATGTGGATGTGGATACGGAGGTGGCGCGCCGCCTGGCGTTGCTGCTGTCAGGGGAATCGACCGGCACGGTCGAACGGCGGCGACCGAACGGACACGTGGTGGAGTTGCGGCGCAGCCGCGTTCCTGGCGGCGGGTTCGTAACAGTCATTACTGATATCACCGCGCGCAAGCACGCCGAGGACGCGCTGCGGCATGCGCGCGCCGCCGCCGAAGCGGCGACCCAGGCCAAGGCCAGGTTCGCCGCCATGGTCGGGCATGAAATACGTGCGCCACTGCTCGCGCTTCTGAACAGCCTTGACCTGCTGGCCGACGAGGCGGGGGCACTGACCCGCTCGGCGCTGTTCAATGCCGCCCGATGTTCCGGGCAGGCGCTGGTGGCGCTGATCGACGACATTCTCGACCTGTCCCGGATGGAGGCCGGACAGTTGACGCTGCGGCCGGCGAGTTTCCTGCTCGCGCCATTGCTGCGGCAGGTCATCGAGATGCTGCGGCCCCAGGCGGAAGCACGCGGGCTGACGCTGCGCGTTGCGATCGCCGGCCCGGTTCCAGCGGCGCTGATCGCCGACCAGGGGCGGGTCCGGGAGGTGCTGGTGAATTTCCTCTCGAACGCGGTGAAATACGCCCGCGCCGGGGAAGTGCTGCTGCAGGCGAACCGCGATAGCAGCAACATGGACTATCTCCGGCTCTCGGTCAGCGATTGCGGTCCGGCGATTCCGGCGGATCAGCGGGTGCATCTGTTCGAACCGTTCACGCAGTTGCAGCCGCGCGCGCGCGCCGGCGCCGGCAGTGGCCTGGGTCTTGCCATCTGCCGGCACCTGGTCGTGCTGATGGGCGGCGAGATCGGCGTCCGCATCACCGATAACGGCGGCAACGAATTCTGGATGACATTGCCGATCCAATCCAACGCGCCGATCGGCGCCTGCATGGAGCCGCACAGGGTCCTGCCGCGGACGCGGATTCTGTTGGTCGAGGATAGTGCCGCAAGCCGGCTGAGCACCGTCCTGTCGCTGCGACACGACGGGCACATGGCAACCGGCGTGGCGGATGGGGAAGCGGCGCTGCGCGAGCTGGCCCGCACCCAATACGATCTGCTGCTGCTCGATCTGCACCTGCCGGGACTGGGAGCGGCCGAGATCGTGCAGTGCTGCCGCCGCTTGCCGGGGCCCAATCGCGCGATACCGATGGTTGCGCTGACCGGGGATGCGGGACCGGACGCATGGGCGCTGAAGCGGGCGGCCGGACTGCTGGCGGTCGTGGAGAAAGGATTGTCGCGCGCGGCGTGGCGGACGCTGCTGCTATCCAGTGTCTGGTCGGCCGGACGCGCACGGCAGGCGGTGCTGCCGCGTGGTGAGGAAGTGTTGCCGGTGCTGGACGAGGTGCGGCTGGTAGATTTGCTGGGCTCGCTCGGGGCGGATGCAATGAGCGGGCTGGTCGAGGATTGCCTGCGCGATCTGGGTGGCCTGGTGAAGGAGCTGTGGCGCGCCAGCTCCGCCGAAGACCGCCCGGCAGTGGTGGCGGCCATCCATGCCATTGGCGGCCTGGCGGCGAATTACGGGCTGATGGCGCTGGCGCGACGGGCGCGGTCGGGATCGGCGCCGGAGGAGATTGCCGCCGAGCTGGCCCGTGGCGCCGAATCGCTGCGTGGTTTCGTTCGCGACCATGTGCGGCGCCCGGCGGGTGTCCTGCCGCCGATGCTGGTTGCGTTCAGGAACGCGGGAACCGGCTAAGCGGGCGATGCGAAAGATCGGACCGATGGTTATCTTGCGCGCGGGTACATGAACGCCCGGTCGCTCTGCGGCATGCCGATCCGCTGGTAATAACTGACGGAGTCCGGCGCGGCGATCAGCAGGCACATGGTTTCATCGCCGGCCAATTGGCGCGTGACGTCGATCAGCTTCTTGCCAATTCCTTGTCCCTGAAATGCCTTGTCGACCGCCAGATCGGACAGGTAGCACGCGTACGACCAGTCGGTCAGCGATCTGGCGATGCCGATGAGCTTGTCGCTTTCGGCTTCGCGTGCGGTGACGATCAGGCTGGCGCCATCGATCATCCTTTGAAGCCGCGGCAGATCGGATACCGGACGCCGGGCGCCCAGGCCGGAGCGATGCAGGATGTCGGCGAACTCGTCTGCCGTGACGGTTGCCCG
>DATDIC010000154.1:0-8133 GCA_036521275.1 Acetobacteraceae bacterium | reverse complement strand
ATTCCCGCGAAAGCGGGAATCCAACCCCTCCCCATGCACCCCCCACCACACCAACCCGAGCGGACGGCCGACATGCCCCTCCGCTATCCGCCATCGTTCACCGCAGCTCCTCCTCCAACCTCGCCAACCCGTCGCGGATCGTGCGCCGCCGCTCCTCATCCAGCAAAGCGTCGCCGCTCCGATAAACATCAGCCACACGCTTCGACAGCTCCGACATCCATTTCCGATCATCGTTGCTCTGCATCCGCGCGCGCAGCACGGTGTCCCCCCCATACGTCGGAATCGGCGAAGCCGCGTTCGCTGTCGGCTGCTGCGGCACCACGCCCTCGCCCATCTTGCGGATCGCCCGACGCAGCCGCCGCCGATACAGCGCGACGCCGGCATCGGTCGCGGCCAGGTGCTCGCGCGCATGCACCGTCACCGGCCCCTGACTGACCCACACCTCGTAATCGCCCGGACTGCGCTGGCGCTGCTCATAAGAACGCCCATCGGTCTGCCCATAGAAATCGACGCTGTTGTAACCACACAGCTCCGGCCGCCCCTTGCCGTGCGGATCGGTCTCCTTGTTGAAATGCCGCCACGCGATGGTGATCGTGTTCGTATCGTCCACCGGCACCACCCAGCGCGTCAGCCCGGTGCGCGCGAAGAAGGTGGTTTCGTTGCCTTCCACATGCATGCCGCCATTCTGCGAGAAATTCGGCAGCAGATGGTCGTGCACGCGAAACCACACCAGGTCGCCGACGCGGCGGGTAGACGTGTAGAACACCCCATTCCCCGCCGCCCGCTCGTGGTAGTCCACCACAGGCAGATTGACCAGGTTCTCCTGAAACTGCACGCCGCTGACCCGGGTGTGCAGAAAAGTGACGTGATACGGATCGATGGAGTTCTCGAACACCTGCACCCAGTTCACCGGTGAAGGGATCAGGAACGGCACCATCTTGTCCTCGGGCAGTTCCATCGTGTCGAACACCGGGAACGGCGGCATGTCGGCGATCGGCCCGAAATACGCGAAGATCATGTCCTTGTATTCGACCACCGGATACGCGCCCTGCGTGACACGGGCGCAGATCTGGCTGCTCTTCGGCTCGCCCGGCGTTTCCAGGATCGTGCCGTCGGTATCGAACAGCCACCCATGATAGCAGCAGCGTATGCCGTGCTGCTCCACGATGCCGAACTCCAGCGACGCATTGCGATGCGCACACAGCAGATGCAGCAGCCCGAGCGTGCCGGAGCGGTCGCGGAACAGCACCATGTCCTCGCCCATGCGGCGCAATCGCAGTGGCAGCTCCCCCACCATCGAGCTCAGCGCGATCGGCATCCAGAACCGGCGCAGATATTCGCCGCACGGCGTGCCGGGCCCGATCCTGGTCAGCTCGTCATCCGGCGCCAGCGTGCCAAGCCGGTTGCGCGGGTAGCCGTCAAACTTGCCTTGCGGCAGCGTCACCGACATCTCAACGTCCCTTTGCAACGAATTCACTGATCAATCCGGCGGCCTGCTGCAGCGCGGCCGCATCGCCGATCGAAATGCGCATCTGCCGCGCATGCGCACCGGCGCCGAAACGCCGCACCAGGATGCGCTCGGCAGCAAGCCGCGCGGTGCAGGCCTGCACCATCCCGGAGTCCGGAAAGTCGATCAGCACGAAATTGGCCTGGCTGGGAAAGACCCGCAGCGCCTCGCAACGCGCCAGGCTGTCGGCCAGCCAGGGCAGCCACAGATCGTTGTGCGCCCGCGCCGCGCGCTGATGCGCCTCATCCGCCAGCGCGGCGAAACCCGCCGCCAGCGCCGGCCGGCTGACCGGAAACGTCGGCCCCACCTTGGCGATCGCCTGCACCACCGCCGCATCGCCGGCGAGCCACCCCAGCCGCATGCCGGCCATCCCGAACAGCTTGGAAAATGTGCGGCTCACCAGCACGTTCCCCGCCGTCATGCCCAGGCCCAGCCCGCCATCGCCGTACGACGGATCGCGCACATACTCCGCATAGGCGCAGTCCAGCACCAGCAGCACGTCGCCCGGCAGCCGCGCATGCAGCCCCCGCACATCACTGTGGCTCAGCATGGCGCCCGACGGATTGTCCGGATTGGCCAGCAACACGACGCGCGTTCGCGGCCCCACCGCCGCCAGCAGCGCATCAGGATCGGCGCGGAAATCCACATCCGGCGCCGCCACCGGCGTTGCCCCGGCAATCGCCGCGTTGCGTGCATAACGCGCATAGCCGCGGGCGGAGAACACCACCTCGTCGCCCGGCCCGGCAAAAGCGAGCACCGCGTTCAGCATCAGCGTATCGGAACCCGGCCCCAGGATGATACGCCCCGCCGGCACGCCGAACCTCGCCTCCAGCGCCGCCACCAGTTCGCCGCCCTCACCCTCCGGATATTCGTGGCCACGCATCGCCGCTGCCGCCGCCGCGGCGATCGCCCTCTGGCTGGGACCAAGCGGACTTTCGTTGGACCACAGCCGGCGCATGCCAGGCCGCAGCAGCTCCGGCACCGCGGCCATCGGGCCGCCGATGCCGGCCAGGGCGGGACGCGGCTGGGGCTTGCTCATGCGCGATCCATGGCTGCCGCCGTCTCGACGGCGGTGGTGAACAGGTAGTCGCCGCGACGCGCCAGCGCCGGCAAGCGCCGCGCCACCACGATGCCGGGCGCCGCGAACCGCACGCCGACCGGCGCCACGGCCGGGTCATCGACGTCGTGCACCCAGCCGGCCAGCGCGCCGGCCTCCACCGTCTCGCCCAGCACCACCAGCGGCTCGAACAGGCCGGCGGTCGGGCACATCAGGAAATGCGCGCGCCCGGGAACCTGCACGAAGCGCGTCCGCCGCGCCGCATCGCCGGGCTCGGCCGGCAGCATGCCCAGGTGCCGCAGCACCGCGCGCGTGCCGCCATCCGCCACCGCCAGCGCGCCGGCATCCACGCGCGCCCCGCCACCCAGTTCGGCGGCGATCATCGGCACACCGCCTCGCTCGCACGCCGCGGACAGCGAACGGGTTTCCGCCGTCGCACCGACAACCACCGCCAACGGCGCGCCGAACGCATGCGCCAGCCCGGTCTTCGCCTCGGCCATCGGGCCGCCGGCATAGACATAGGCACACGGCAGATACTCCGAAGCCGTGCCGCCGGAATGCAAATCCACCGCCGCCTGGCAGCGCGCCAGCAGCTCCTGCTCGACAAAATGTGCCAACTGCGCGGTCGGCCCGCCATCCGCATCGCCCGGGAAGGCGCGGTTCATGTTGGCACCATCGATCGGCGAGCAGCGCCGCGCCGCCCGCACCGCCGGCAGGTTCAGCGCCGGCAACAGGATCAGCCGCCCACCAAGCTGCGTCGTATCCACTTCGCGCAGCAGCCGGCGAAGCACGATCTGGCCCTCGTACTCATCGCCATGCACGCCGGCGCTCAGCAGCACCGTGGGCCCGGACCTGCCACCCAGCACGGCGATCGGTACCGGGATCACGCCATAGGCATGCGCATCGTCCGAAAACGGCACGCCCAGTTGCCCGATATGCCGGCCCGGCGCATCGAGCGGAATGGAGCAGCTTATCCGGGTCATGCGCGCCGCCACCGCCGTTCCAGCCTGCCGAACAGCACCGACAATGCGAAGCAGACGCAGAAATAAAGCCCCGCGGTGAACAGCCACACCTCGAAAAAACGCTGCGTGCTGCTGGAAACTTCCGATGTCATGTAGGTCAGCTCCGGGATCGAGATCAGCGCCACCAGCGAGCTGTCCTTGATCGAGATGATGAACTGCCCGGCCAGCGCCGGCAGCACGTTGCGCACCGCCTGCGGCAGCACCACAAGCCGAAACACCGCCCAGCCGCGCAGGCCAAGCGCATATCCCGCCTCGGTCTGCGCGCGCGGAATGGATTGCAGGCCGGCGCGCAATATCTCGGTGATGTAGGCGCCAGCCAGCAGCGCCAGGCAGGCGAGGCCGGACAGGAAATCGTTGATCCGATCCGGCGGCGCAAGCACCACCGCGACAGTGGCACGCAGCCACCCCGGCGCGATCGTCAGGTCGCCCTGCAGTCCCAGCAGCGGCATCATCTGGCTGGAGACGAAAAAATACAGCGCAAAAATCAGCACGATCGGCGGCGTGTCGCGCACCACCTCGACGAAGCAGCGGCTCAGCCAGCGCAACGCCGGCCGGCCATAGACCAGCAGCCCCGCGCACACCGCCCCCACCACCGTGCCCAACAGCAGCGACCAGGCCGCTAGCCGGATCGTCGTGAAGAAGCCCTGCAATATCAGGTTAGGCTCCCAGGCGCCGGTGGCCGGGTCGGTCCGCACCAGGTAGGTACCGATCACCGACCAGTCCCAGTGATGATTCAGCACCACGTTGGCGCGCACCACCAGGACACCGAGCAGCGCCGTCGCCCCCAGGATGACCCCCACATCCAGCAAGCGACCGCTGCTCAACTGCCGCGCCGTCCGGGGTGGCAGGCGCGGCAGTTGCATGGCCAGCAATGGCGCGGCGGCGGTCAACTCATCCGCCCACGGCGGAGCGCCAGTCCTGCGTCTCGAACCAGTAATGCCGCCGCGCCCGCAGGAACTTGCTGTTGGCGGCAATCCAGTTGTCCAGCACATTCAGCGTATCGACGTCGCCCTTGCGCACCGCCATCCCCGCCGGCAGGCGATTCAGCTCCTGCTCCTGCGACAGCGGCGTGAACAGCTTGCTCGGGTTTTGCGCCGCCGAGCGGCTGGGCAGCGGTTCGCTCGCGGCAAACGCGGTGGCATTGCCGTTCAGCACCTCCTGCACGATGGCAGCCTCGTCGTCGAACTGGCGCAGCGTGGCCTTGGGGAAATATTCAGCCGCGTTGCTGCACGCGGTGGTGCCGCGCCGGCAGGCGATCGTGACGTTCGGCGAGTTCAGCGCATCCAGTTTGAAGCCGTTCTGCAGCGACGTGCTGACCGCCAGGCTGCTGCCGGCATAGTCATACGGCACACTGAAATTGACCGTGAGATTGCGCTTGGTGGTAATCGTCATGCCGCCGATGATCACATCGAACTTGCCGGCCAGCAGCGCCGGGATGATGCCGTCCCACGCCGTCGGCACCAGGTCCAGCTTCACGCCCAGGTCGGCGGCCAGCTTGGTCGCGACATCCACCTCGAAGCCGATCAGCTTGCCGTCCTTGTCGCGCATCGCCCACGGCACGAACGTGGCCATCCCCACCATCATCGTGCCGCGCTTGACGATGGTATCGATCGTTGAGCCCTGCGCCGGCTGCGCCCGCGCCGGCAACGTGAACAGCAGCAAGGCGCAGGCAAGCGTCATGACACCGCGACGTATCAACATGGAGCCTCCTGGATCATGGCCGCATCCGCGCGGCTCTGGTTTGCAGCAATCGGTCGAGCGGAAAAAACGCAATGCCCCAGCGGCTGTTCATCAGCGACCGGTTCATCAGCGGATGGATCATCAGCGGCTGGTTCATCGCAGCACCGCCACGCGGCCCTCGATCCAGCGTGCGACCGCGGCCAGCGGCACCGTCGCCGCCAGATACAGCGCACCGATCGTCAGCCACACCTCGAAGCTCATCAGCGTGTCGGAAATCAGGTCCCGCCCCTCGGTCGTCAGATCGGCCACCGCGATGACGCTGACGATGGCCGAGTGCTTCACCAGGTTGACCAGCACCCCGGTCAGCGGCGGCAGCATCATCGGCAGCGCCTGCGGCAGCACGACACGGCGCAGTATTTGCCGGGTCGGAAGCCCGATGGCCCGCGCCGCCTCCCATTGCCCGCGCGGCACCGCCAGGATCGCACCGCGGATCACCTCGGCTGCGAAGCTCGCCTCGAACATCGACAGCGCCAGGACGCCCACCCAGAAGCGACCCAGCCCCAGCAGCGGCGCCAGCACGAAGTAGAACACGTAGATCTGGATCAGCAGCGGCGTGTTGCGTACCACCTCGATGTAAAACCGCGCCACCGCCTGCGCCGCCCAGGACCAGGACAGCCGCAGCAAGGCCGTGATCAGCCCCAGCGCCAAGGTGATCGGCATGGCATAGGCAACGATGCGCGCGGTAACGGTCAGGCCGCGCAGCAGCGGACCGGAAATGAACGTGCCGTCTATGTCGCGGCCGAAGAAAGCGGGCACGCGATACCACTGCCAGTGGTAGTGCATCGTTTCCGCGCCCTGATACAGGCCGAAACCCAGGGCGCCGATCACCGCGACAAAGACGATCACGTCCGGCAGCCGCGACCGCGTCTGCCGCCGATGCGCCGCTCCGGTCACTGCCGCTGCACCCATGCGCCACACCCAGCAACATCCCGTCAACGGCCAAGCAAGCCATATGCCAGCGGTGCCGTACCCGCGCGCCGCGGGCGCGCCCTCGGCGTTGCCCGCCATGTCAGGATCTGATCAGATATGATCATGACGAATCAAGCAAGACCGAGCGGCGCGGATATAATCGCCTCCCTGAAGTCCGCGCGCGTCGGTTTCGTGGTCGCCGTGCCGGACATCGTGACCAGCGAGCATCTGCTGTGGCCCATCTCGTCCGACAGTGATTTCAGGCTGGTCCGCCTGTGCAAGGAAGATGAAGGCGTTTCGATCTGCACCGGCCTCGCCTTCTGCAACCAGCGCGCGGTCCTGATGATGCAGCAGACCGGGCTGATGGACAGCCTGAACGTGATCAGGGCCGTTGCCGTGGAATATCAGCAGCCGATCTGCATGATCGTCGGCCTGCAAGGAAAGGAGCCGGACCGTCCGGCCTCCGCCTCGGCCAAATACGGCGTGCGGATCATTGAACCGGTGCTGGACGTGATGCAGATCGACCGGATCACCATCGACGCGCCGGAAGATGTCGCCCGCCTCGCGCCGGCAATCGAGCGGGCCTATGCCCTCTCGCGACCCTTGGTGGCCCTGGTCGGCCGGACGGTGGCGTAATGGCAATGCGGCGAGACGACTGCGTGCGGCTGATCGCGCAGCAGCGAAACGAAGCGGTGATCGTCGCCACCTATCAGGCGGCGTTCGACCTGATGCGGATCGCGCCGCATCCGCTGAACTATCTCTCGGTGGGTGCGATGGGCCAGGCCTCCTCGCACGCGCTCGGCCTGGCGCTGGGTTGCCCCGACCGGCGGATCATCGTGCTGGATGGTGACGGCAGCCTGCTGATGAACCTAGGGACGCTTGTAACTATTGCCGGGGCCGCGCCACGCAACCTGATCCATTTCGTTTGCCAGAACGGCTGCTATGAGGCCAATGGCTCGCACCCGCTGCCCAACCGCGACGTCGACTTTGCCGCACTGGCGCGCGGCGCGGGCATTGCCGACGCCACCAGCTTCGACGATCTCGCGACGTTCGAAGCCGCGCTCCCCGCCCTGCTGCGCCGCCCCGGCCCGGTCTTCGCAGCGCTGCAGGTAGTACCGGGCGATCCTTCGCCGCAGGATTACGACGCGATCCACGGTGCAGCGACACGCGAGCGCTTCAAGGCGGCGCTGCACAGCCCGGCGATCCCGTGACGATGCCACGCAGCACGCGCAGCGCATTCCCCGCGGCCACCGCCATCCGCGCCGGCTCCGTGATCGCGGCGGTGGCCAGGGCGTCGGTCGCAACGCGGCTGTCGAAGATCGGATAGTCCGTGCCGAGCATCACCCGCTCGGCACCCAGCACGGCCACCGCCAACTCCAGCGACCGCGGTCCCAGCGAGGCGGAATCGAACAGCAATCCGCCGAGCAGCGCGGACGGACGCGGTGCCGCAGAATCACGCGTGGCGACGATATGGTCCATGCGCTCGACCAGCATCGGGAACGCGCCGCCCAGGTTCACGACCTGGAAGCTCGCGCCGGGGAATTGCGTCTCCAGCCCGGCATGCACCAGGCTCAGCGTGGCATGGCTGATGCCGTTGTGCAGATCGATGGTAGAGGCGCGGTGCATGGCCAGGTCGTCATACGCATGCGGGGCCAGCGGTTCGTCGTGACGCAGCCCTGGGTGGATCATCAGATGCGCGCCCAATCGGCTGGCAGCCGCCAGCACCGGGCGCATCCGCTGCATCAGCGCCAGGCTGAGGAAATAGTTGCTTGGCAGGATGGCGCCACGCAGGCCCAGCCCTCCGCACGCCCGCTCCAGCTCCGCCACCGCGCCCTCGATATCGGCCAAGGGCAGCCCGGCCAATGCAGTGAATCGCGTCGGATGCGCCGCACACACGG
>DATDIC010000153.1:0-9324 GCA_036521275.1 Acetobacteraceae bacterium | reverse complement strand
ACCGACGCCGCGCGACACGGTGCCGGATCGGTCCAGCCAGACCGGCGCGCCGGATACTCAGCGGCAAGACGCCACGGGTGAACCTGCCGACCAGGGCAGTCGGGCAAAGTGAAGTCGGTGGTCTCTACGCCCAACCACCCTGAACGCAGCCCATCCCCACCCCGCCCTTCCCGCGAGCCCCCGGTATCCCCATCACCCCGCACCTCCCCGTCATCCCCCGCCCCACCGTCATTCCCGCGAAAGCGGGAATGCAACCCCTGCCCACGCAACCCGCGACCTCGACCCCCGCCCGCGCGGACATACGCGGGGACCGTCACCCTTCCGACCGGCTAGTATAATTCGAGACCATGACGAAACATCTCCCCGACGGCAAACGTGTCCCATCTCCCGACCTTGCCGCACTGAACGTAAACCCGCCCAGGAACACCTGGATCGGCCCTCGCCGGCACAAGGAAAGCCGGTATTGAGGTCCCGCCTCTCTCAGTTACTATCAGCCGCAGCAGCAGTGGGAGTATTCCACCCTCGCAGCGGAAATACCCCTCGTCTCCAGTAGCTTCACACGCCTTGCATCCTGGCGGACCGAATGGAATACGACATCATAATCGTGGGCGGCGGATCGGCGGGATCGGTTCTGGCCAACCGGCTGTCTGCCCGCAGCGCCAACAAGGTGCTGTTGTGCGAAGCCGGGCAGGACACGCCGGAGGGCAATGTCCCGCCTGAAATCCTCGACAGCTATCCGGGTGTCGTCTATTTCGACCCGCGCTTTCACTGGACCGAGTTGAAGGTCCGCACCCAGGTCGTTTCGCACAACAACCCCTCCGCCGATCTGCCGCCGCTGCGCAAATACGAACAGGCGCGCGTGCTGGGTGGCGGTTCCTCGATCAACGGCCAGTTCGCAAATCGCGGCGCCCCGGCCGACTACGAGGAATGGCAGCGCCGCGGCGCCACCGGCTGGGGCTGGGACGACGTGTTGCCCTATTTCCGCAAGCTCGAGCGCGACATGGACTTCGACGGCCCCTTGCACGGCAAGGACGGCCCGATCCCCATCCGCCGCATCCCGCGTGAGCATTGGTGCGGCCACGCCGAAGCACTGGCAAACGCGTTCGAGCAGGCCGGATTCAAATATCTGCCCGATCAGAACGGCGTCTTCGAGGACGGGTATTTTCCAATCACCATTTCCAACCTCGATGAACAGCGCGTCTCCGCCGCGGCCGGCTATCTCGGTCCCAATGTGCGCGCGCGCAGCAATCTTACCATCAGCACGCAGACCCACGTCCGCGACCTGCTGTTCCAGGACGGCGTCTGCCGGGGCGTGCGCGCCACGGTAGCTGGCAAGCCGGTCGAGTTCCGCGGCCGCGAGGTGATCCTGTCCACCGGCGCCATCCACACGCCCGCGCATCTGCTGCGGTCCGGCATCGGACCCGCCCTCCATCTGCGCGAACTCGGGATCCCCGTCATCATCAATCTGCCGGGCGTCGGCCAGCGGCTGATGGACCACCCCTCCATCGCGCTCGCCTCCTACATCCGTCCGCGCGCCCGCCTGAACGGATACACCCGGCGGCACATGCATGTCGCACTGCGCTATTCCTCCGGCCTCGCAAACACACCCTCCGGCGACATGTTCGTGGCCTGCGCCAGCAAATCGGCATGGCACCGCGTGGGCGAGCGGATCGCCTCCATGATCCTGTTCGTCAACAGGACCTATTCCGAATCCGGCCAGGTGCGGCTCGCCTCCCCCGATCCGGGCAACGAGCCGATCGTCGAATTCAACCTGCTTTCGGATTCCCGCGATCTGCAACGACTGGCCGACGGTTTCCGCCGGCTGGCCCGCGTGCAGTGCAGCGCGCCGCTGCAGGCGGCCACCACCGACCCGTTCCCCGCCGCCTACAGCGACCGCGTCCGGCGGATCGCCGTCGTTAACAACCGGAACAAGATGCTGACCCGGCTGATCAGTTACCTGCTCGACGGTCCAGCCCCGCTCCGTCGCTACCTGATCGACAATTTCATCGTCGAAGGCGACGATTTCGACCAGGTGATGAACGATGAGGAGAAACTGGAGAACTTCATCCACCGTGCGACAATCGGTGTCTGGCACGCCTCCTGTACTTGCCGCATGGGCGCGGACACGGATCCGATGGCCGTCACCGATCCAGCCGGCCGAGTGCGCGGCGTCGGCGGACTGCGCGTCGTGGACGCATCGCTGTTCCCCGTGGTGCCGTGCGCCAACACCAACATCCCCACGCTGATGACCGCGGAAAAGATCGCCGACGCCATCCTCGCCGGCGCCTGACTGCGGCGGGCTACCGTGTGCGACGTGCCCGGGGCAGCGCCCCGGAAACATCAGAACGACAGCGAGGTTGCCTGCACCACCAGCGGCAGCGTGCGCACCATGGCCAGCACGTCCTCCGCCACCGGCTCATCGACCGAGACCAGGCAGATCGCGTCCCCGCCCGGCTCTGCCCGCCCCAGATGGAACGTCGCGATATTGATCCCCGCCCCCGCCAACGTCGCGCCGAACCTGCCGATGAACCCTGGCTTGTCCTGATTTGTCACGTACAGCATATGCGGCGCGAAATCGGCCTCCACGCGGATGCCCTTGATCTCCACGATCCGCGGCCGCGACCCTGCAAACAGCGTCCCCGCCACCGAACGCGTCAGTTGGTCCGCCTCCACCGTCACCCGCACCAAGGTCTGATACTCGCTCGGCCGATCATGCACCGTCTCGGCCACGTCGATCCCCCGCTCGTGCGCCGCCACCGGCGCATTCACCATATTCACCCCCTCCATCACCGGTGACAGCAGCCCTGCCAGCACCGCTGCACTGAGCGGCCGGTGATTGAGCCCCGCCGCGTGCCCCTCGTACTCGATCGCCACCTGGCGGATCACGCCTTCCCGCGCCTGCGTCAACTGCCCGGCAAACGCACCCAGATACCGGCACAGATCCATGTAAGGCCGGATCCGCGGCGCATCCTCCGCCGACACGGACGGCATGTTGATCGCATTCGTCACCGCCCCGGTCAGCAGAAAATCGCTGATCTGCTCCGCCACCTGTAGCGCCACGTTCTCCTGCGCCTCGGTGGTCGCAGCCCCCAGGTGCGGCGTGCACACCACGTTCTCCAGCGCAAACAATTCGCTGTTGGTGGCCGGCTCGGTCTCGAACACGTCCAGCGCCACCCCGGCGACGTGCCCCCCCTTCAGCGCCTCCGCCAGCGCCGCCTCGTCCACCAGCCCACCACGCGCGCAGTTGACGACCCGCACGCCGCGCTTCGTCGTCGCCAGCGCCTCGCGCGACAGGATGTTGCGCGTCGCATCGGTCAGCGGCGTGTGCAGCGTGATGAAATCCGCCCGCGCCAGCAGCGCGTCCAGCTCCACCTTCTCCACGCCCAGATCGACCGCCCGCTTCTCCGACAGGAACGGATCGTACGCAACCACCTTCATGTGCAGCCCGACCGCCCGCTCCGCGACGATGGAGCCGATATTGCCGCAGCCGATCACCCCCAGGGTCTTGCCCGACAGCTCCACCCCCATGAAGCGGTTCTTCTCCCACCGCCCCGCCTTGGTGGACGCCGACGCCTCCGGAATCTGCCGCGCCAGCGCAAACATCATGGCGATCGCGTGCTCGGCCGTGGTGATGGTGTTGCCGTGCGGCGTGTTCATCACCACCACGCCGCGCGCGGTGGCCGATTTCACGTCGATATTGTCCACCCCGATGCCCGCCCGGCCCACCACCCTCAGCCGGCTCGCCGCCGCCAGCAGCTCGCGCGTCACCTTGGTCGCAGAGCGCACCGCCAGCCCCTCGTACGGCCCGATAACGTCGCGCAGCTCCGCCGGAGAAAGCCCCGGCCTGAGATCCGCCTCGATGCCCCGCTGGCGGAATATCTCCACCGCGGCCGGCGACAGCTTGTCGCTGATCAGCACTTTCGGCATCGCCCTTACTCCGCCGCCTGCGCCGGGGCGAACTCGGCCGCCACCTGCGCGAACGCCCAATCGAGCCACGGCAGCAGCGCCGCAATATCGCTCGTCTCCACCGTCGCCCCACCCCAGATGCGCAGTCCCGGCGGCGCGTCGCGATACCCACCGATATCGTACGCAACCTCCTCCCGCTCCAGCAGCGCCGCCAGCCGCTTGGCCGCGCGCGCCTGCCCCTCCGCCGCCAGTGCCGTGAACCACGGCGCCACGATCTTCAGGCAGATCGACGTGCAGGACCGCGTCGCCGCACCCTCCGCCAGGAAATCCACCCACACGCGGCGCGCCACCCAGTCCGCCACCGCCTTCAGGTTCGCCTCGCTGCGCCCGATCAGCGCCGCCAGCCCGCCGAGGCTCTCCGCCCAGCGCAGCCCATCCAGCGCATCCTCCACGCACAGCATGGAGGGCGTGTTGATCGTCTCGCCGTTGAACACGCCCTCGATCAGCTTGCCCTTGCCGGTGAGCCGGAAAATCTTCGGCATCGGCCACGCCGGCTTGTGGGTCTCCAGCCGAGCCACCGCCCGCGGCGACAGCGCCAGCATCCCGTGCGCCGCCTCCCCGCCCAGCACCTTCTGCCAGGACCATGTCACCACATCCAGCTTGTCCCACGGCAGCGCCATCGCGAACGCCGCGGAAGTCGCATCGCAGATCGTCAGCCCCGCGCGATCCGGCGCTATCCAGGCACCATCCGGCACCCGCACACCGGAGGTCGTGCCGTTCCACGCGAACACCACGTCGCGCGCGAAATCCACCGCCGCAAGCGCGGGCAGCCGTCCATACGGCGCGGCCATCACCCGCACATCGCCCAACTTCAACTGCTGCGTCACATCGCCAGCCCAGCCCTGGGAGAAGCTTTCAAACGCCAGCACATCGACGCCGCGCGATCCCAGCAGCGACCACAGCGCCATCTCCATCGCCCCGGTATCGGATGCCGGCACGATCCCCAGCCGCCAATCCCCCGGCATGCCCAGCACCCCGCGCGACCGTTCGATCACTTCCAACAGCCGCGCCTTCAGCGCGCCCGCCCGGTGACTGCGGCCCAGCAACGCACCGCTCAGCGCCTCCAGCGTAAAGCCAGGACGCTTGGCACAGGGGCCGGATGAAAAACACGGATTGGCCGGACGCACGTCCGGACGAGTGGCGATCGCCATCTGCGGCTCTCCCTTTCAGAAGAGAAGCGCCCCGGTGGGGGGGCGTGACCCGCCTGGACGTGTAGTTAGAGAATGCGCCAGCGTCAACGCTGGGATAAACAAGCTCACCTGGGGATGCGCATGATGCCTCGATCACTTCGCCAGCTTGCCGGAGCATGTCTATTGCTTTGCGGTCTCGCCGCCGCTCCGTCCGCGCGCACAATCCCGGCGAATACCGCCTGGGCCGGCCACTACGTATTCGATGGCGCCGAGGGACACACCGTCGGCGGTTCCCCAATCACCTATCACTATGAACTCACGATCCGCCCATCCGCGGCGAAACCCGCCGCAACCCTGGTGCTGCACGGATATCAGCAGGATGAAACCATCCTGTGCAATATCAGCGGCAGCCCCCGATCCGCGGACATATCCTTCGCGTCATACCGGGGCGGCTCCGGAGTAAACGCGTACGGCGTGAAACCGTACTCCAGCGGCCAGGCGCTGTTTCGCCTCACCCGCAGCGCCGATCGGTCCTCGCCACTGCAAACAACCTGGCTGGCACTTCACCCGGACGCAACGCCCAACTCCGGTGTTTATTTCCGCTACACCGGACGATAATACGAAACCATCCTGCTAGGGAGTGGATCCTATGGCGCAAATCACCTCTGCTGTTGGCAATGGCGCTCCCAATTTGCCGGAAAATGTCCGCGCGATACAGATGCTGCTCAACCGGTTTCAGGCGGTCAGCGCATCGCTGCTCGCCGTCGATGGACTGATCGGGCCGCAGACACTCGGCGCCCTGCGATCCTTCTTCACCGCCCATCTGCCGGCGGACACGCCAACCGACATCGTCCAGCCGGACAGTTCCGCCATCACCACCCTGAACGGCGGCGATACCAACCGCATCGCCTGGGGCGGCAAGGTCGATCCATCGTTCAAGGAAAAAGTCATCCAGATCTCACTCGCGCTGGAAGTCAGCGTCGACTTCCTGATGTCGGCCATGGCGTTCGAAAGCGGGGAGACATTCAGCCCCTCGATACTCAATGCGGCCGGCAGCGGCGCCACCGGGCTGATCCAATTCATGCCCGCAACCGCCCAGGGCCTTGGCACCACAACCGCCGATCTCGCCGCCATGTCCGCCACCGAGCAGCTTGATTTCGTACAACTCTATTTCCAGCCCTTCACCGGCCGCCTCTCCACGTTGACCGACGTGTACATGGCCATCCTGTTTCCGGTGGCGGTCGGCAAGGGCCCCAACTTCGTCCTGTTCCGCGCCGGCACCATCGCCTACGACCAGAATGCCGGTCTCGACACCAATGGCGACGGCCTGATCACCGCTTCGGAAGCGGCCGCCCATGTCCGCCAGAAATACAACAAGGGCCTGACCCCCGGGCTGCTGGCGTAACCGACCACCAGCTTTCACGCCCCGGATCGGCCTCCGCCGCGTTCGGCGCGCGGCCCGTTCACCAGCCGTATCCCGATCGCCACGAACAGCAGCGCCAACCCCAGCTCGATCGAGGCACGCTCGCCCAGGATCAGTGCACCAGCCGCGATCCCGAACAGCGGCGACAGGAACGTGTACGCCGATAGCCGCCCGGCCGGATAATGCGTGATCAGCCAGAACCAGATCAGATAGCTGGCAAACGCAACCACCACCGTCTGATACGCCAGCCACGCCCAGCCCGCCGGCGTCGTACCCGCGAACGAGAGCTGCCCTTGCCAAGCCGCGAACGCCAACAGGATCGGTGCCGATCCCCCGAGCTGGTACAGCAGCAATTTCGCCGGCGAAAGTACCCGCAGGCGCGGGCTGGCCTTCACCGCGACCGTCGTCAATCCCCAGGCGGCCGCGGCCAACCCCACCATCGCATCGCCCGTCAGCGATCCGCCGCCATGCAGCAGCCCGTCGGCCACCGCACAGCCCACACCTATGAACGCCGCCACCAGCCCGACCACCTGCCGCGGACGCAACCGCTCGCTCGGCACCAGGAAATGCGCCCCCGCCGCCACCCAGAACGGCGCCGTATACAGCACCACCACACCACGCGACGCGGTGGTGAGTTGCATCCCCGGATACAGGAACAGGAACTCCACCGCGAACAGCACCGCGATGCCGCATCCCGCCCACAACGAGCCGTCACGCGCGAACAGTCCCTGGCCGGTTCCCCGCCGCCCCGCCCACAGACACACCAGCACCGCGGCCAGCGCCGACCGCAGGAACGCTTGCAGCAGCGGTGGCAAACCATCCGCGGCCGCCGCCTTGATGGCGACCTGCTGCACCCCCCACAGCGCGCAGCACGATATCAGTATGCTCGCCGCAAGCGCATCGATGCGCCCCCGCGTGACCGGCACGGAGACGGTCAACGGCGGGCGGGATCAGCCGCTGTCGTGTCGTTCACGCCGGCAAGTGCAGTTGCGCGTCGGTGCGCGCCTGCAACGCCTCCAGCGTCACGCCAGCCGCCATATCCACCACCACGAACCCGCGCTCGGTCACATCGAGGACCGCGAGATTGGTGTACACACGTTTCACCGCGCCCACCGCGGTCAGCGGATAGCTGCACCGCCGCACCAGCTTGGGCGTGCCGTCCTTCGTGGTGTGCTCCATCATCACCCAGAGCCGTTTCGCCCCGGCCGCGAGATCCATCGCCCCGCCCACCGCCGGCGCGGTATCGTTCTCGCTGGTCGCCCAGTTCGCGATATCGCCGTTATCCGCCACCTGGAACGCGCCGAGCACGCAAAGATCCAGATGCCCGCCGCGGATCATCGCGAAACTATCCGCATGATGGCAGAAGCTGCCGCCGGCGCGCAGTGTGACATGCTGCTTGCCGGCATTGATCAGCCACGGATCGATCTGGTCCTTCGGCGGCGCCGGTCCCATGCCCAGCACGCCGTTCTCGGAATGGAAAATCACCTCCCTGTCCAGCCTCACGTGATCGGCCACTGCCGTCGGCATGCCAATGCCGAGATTGACGTACCACCCTTCCGGGATATCGCGCGCCAGGCGAGCCGCCATGTCGGAACGGGACAGCGGCTGCAAGCCGGCCAGTGTCGTGTCAGGCATCTTGTTTCGCTCCCGATTTGGAACCCAGAGGGATCTAGAAGCCAGATGGATCGCCATACGGCACGTGCAGCACCCGACGCACAAAAATCCCAGGCGTATGCACATGGTCCGGGTCGATCTCGCCCAGCTCCCTTATATGCTGGCTCTGCACGATCGTCAGCCGCGCGGCCATCGCCATGATCGGGTTGAAGTTCCGTCCGGACTTGCGGAACGTCAGGTTGCCCCAGCGATCCGCCTCCCACGCCTCCACCAGCGCCACGTCGCCGTGCAGTGCCGTCTCGGCGACATAGGTGCGTCCGTCGATCTCGCGCGTTTCCTTGCCCATCGCCATCTTCGTGCCCGCGCCCGTGGCCGTGAAGAACAGCGGAATGCCGGCCCCGGCTGCGCGCATGCGCTCGGCCAGCGTGCCCTGCGGCACGATCTCCAGCTCGATCCTGCCGGCCCGATAGAGCGATTCGAACACCACCGGATCAGACGAGCGTGGGAACGAGCAGATGATCTTCCGCACCCGCCCCAGGTCCATCAGCCGTGCCATCCCGGTACGCCCCACCCCGGCATTATTGGCAGCAACGGTCAGGTCGGTGGCGCCCTGTTCGATCAGCCCGTCGATCAGCGCATTGGGTTGACCGACGGCACCGAACCCGCCGACCAGCACGGTCGAGCCGTCCTTGATCCCGTCCATGGCCTCCGCCATCGAGCGGACGAGCTTATCGATCATGGCGCACTATCCTCCCGCCCCTGCTCTACCGCCACACCGGGAAAAACGCCAAGCGCGCGCCCTCGGCCGCCATCGTTGCGTGCCGCCCCGACTCCAGATCCTGCATGAAACCACGCGCCAACGGCGCAAGATGAATGCGCGCCATGCCAGAGAAAACACTCACCAGAAAACACTCACCACCGAGACACGAAAAAGGCGTGAAGCCGACGCGACCTATCGACGGTCTTTCCTGAATCTCCGTGCCTCAGTGTCTCCGTGGTGAGCCTTTCCTCTTCTTCCTCTTCTTCCTCTTCTCCCCTCTCTCCCACTGCCCGCGACACACCCCCTCAATCGCCCGCCCCCGTTTCCCTCAAGCCGAGTACCGATGCCGCGTCGCCATATGCCAGATCGCCAGCACGATCACCGCCCCCACGATCGACGCAATCAGCCCAGCCCCCTGATCCGGCCGATAC
>DATDIC010000152.1:0-7556 GCA_036521275.1 Acetobacteraceae bacterium | reverse complement strand
GGTGCACGACGGCAGCCGCTTCGATATCGCCACCAGCGCAGTGGTTCTCGTGGGCTACGCAATTCCCAGTTTCCTGTTCGCGATCCTGCTGGTCGTGGTGTTTGCCGGGGGGAGCTATCTGCACTGGTTTCCGTTGCGCGGCCTGACCAGTGAAGGGGCATCGGCGTGGAGCTGGCCGGTGCGACTTGGCGATTACGCCTGGCACATGACGTTGCCGATCATCGCGGTGGTTGCCGGCGGCTTTGCCAATCTGACGATGCTGACCAAGAACTGCTTTCTGGAGGAAATCCGCAAACAATATACCGTCACCGCCCGTGCCAAGGGGGCCGGCGAACGCCGGGTTCTGTATGGGCATGTGTTCCGCAACGCAATGCTGCTGATAGTCGCCGGATTCCCGCAGGCTTTCATTGGCATCCTGTTTACCAGCGCTCTGCTGGTGGAGATCGTGTTTTCGCTCGATGGGCTCGGTCAGCTTGGGTTCCAGGCGGCGATCCAACGGGACTACCCGGTCATGTTCGGAACGCTGTACATCTTTACCCTGCTCGGACTGCTTATGCAGATCGTGGGCGACATGCTGTACACCGTGGTCGATCCACGCATCGATTTCGAGGCCCGGCGATGAGGTGCCGCCGCCGGCGGCTAAACCAATGAAGTTGTCGCCGGCCACCCGCCGGCGGCTGGCGATTTTTCGCCAACATCGGCGAGGCTACGTGTGTTTCTGGATTTTCCTGGTTCTGTTCTTGATCAGCCTGTTTGCCGAGTTCATTGCGAATGATCGGCCGCTGGTGGTACATTTCGATGGACACTGGTACTTTCCGGTATTGAAAGACTATGCGGAGGATACGTTCGGCGCGGATTTCCTGCCGACCGAAACCGACTACACCGACCCCGACGTGGAGCATTTGATCAGAGCGCATGGTTGGATGGTCTGGCCGGTGATCCCGTTTAGCTTCGATACCGTCGTGAAGAACCTGCCGAGCCCGGCACCTTCGCCGCCGACCTGGCGAAACTGGCTGGGCACCGATGATCTGGGCCGCGATGTGCTGGCTCGTGTAATCTACGGGTTCCGCATTTCGGTTGTGTTCGGCTTCGTGCTGACCGTGATGTCCTCGGTAGTGGGCGTAGTGGCCGGCGCCCTGCAGGGCTATTACGGCGGCCTGACGGATCTGCTGTTCCAGCGTTTCATCGAAATCTGGAATGGCATGCCACAGCTTTACCTTCTGATCATTCTCAGCAGCATTATCGTCCCCGGGTTTTGGGTGCTGCTGGTGTTCATGCTGCTGTTCAGTTGGATGAACCTGACCGGTGTTGTGCGAGCAGAGTTTCTACGCGGGCGAAACCTTGATTACGTGCGTGCGGCGCGGGCGCTGGGCGTGTCGGACATCGGTGTGATGTGGCGGCACATATTGCCGAACGCGATGGTTGCTACCTTGACCTATCTGCCGTTCATCCTATCCGGCTCGGTGACTATCCTGGCCAGCCTGGATTTCCTTGGGTTCGGGCTGCCGCCGGGATCCCCATCGCTGGGCGAACTGGTGACCCAGGGCAAGGACAATTTGCAGGCGCCCTGGCTTGGCTTCACCGCGTTCATCGTGCTGGGCGGATTGCTCACGCTGCTGATCTTCATTGGTGAGGCGGTGCGGGACTCGTTCGATCCACGCCGCTTGGTTGAGTGATGCTGCATGGAAGCAAAATTGAACTTCGCGTTCGCCGGCCCTCCTATAACGAAGGAAGCGGACGATGAGCCTGGTGGAGGTGACGAATTTGTCCGTCGCCTTTGGCGAGACGCGCGTCGTTGACGATGTCTCGTTCACGCTTGATCGGGGACAGACCCTGGCATTGGTCGGCGAAAGCGGCTCCGGCAAGTCGCTGACCGCCTTGTCATTGCTGCAACTGCTGCCGCATGCCGCCAGCAATCCGACCGGACGCATCATGCTGGATGGCGAAAGCATGATCGGCGCCCGCCCGGCCGTCTTGCACCGTGCGCGCGGCGATGTGGCTGGGATCGTGTTCCAAGAGCCGATGACCAGCCTGAACCCGCTGCACCGGGTAGGCCGGCAGGTGGCCGAGGCGATCACCCTCCATCGCGACATTCCGCGTCGCCAGTTGCGCGAACGCGTGATTGAAGCGCTCAACCAGGCGGGTTTCGCCGAGGCCGAGCATCGGTTGGGGGCGTTTCCCCATCAACTCTCGGGCGGACAGCGTCAGCGGGTCATGATCGCGATGGCACTGGCGAACGACCCCGCATTACTGATCGCCGATGAGCCGACCACTGCGCTGGATGTCACGATCCAGGCGCAGATACTGGAGCTGCTCGCCGAGCTGAAGGTAGCGCGCCGCCTGGCACTGCTGCTGATCACGCACGATCTGCAAATCGTACGGCGTTATGCCGACCATATGTGTGTCATGAAAGAAGGCCGGGTCGTGGAGGCCGGCATCGCATCACGTATATTCACCGCCCCGCAGCATCCGTATACGCGCATGCTGCTGGCTGCTGTGCCCAAAGGCAACCCGGCACCACTGCCGGACAGCCCGGTGCTGCTGGCCGAAGCAAATGACGTACACGTCCATTTCGCGATCCGGCGCGGCATACTGCGACGAAAAGTGGGAGAGATACGCGGCGTGAACGGCGTTTCGCTGTCGATCCATGAGGGCGAAACCGTCGGGCTGGTCGGCGAATCCGGATCGGGCAAAACGACCATGGGATTCGCCATGCTCGGCCTGATGCACGCGCAAGGCCGGATCACCTTTGACGGACACGATCTGACCCATATGGACAGGCGCGCGCTGCGGCGCCTGCGTTCGGCGATGCAGGTGGTGTTCCAGGATCCGTTCGGCAGCCTGTCGCCACGATTGACTGTAGGCGACATCGTTGCGGAAGGTTTGCTTGTACACGAGCCCCGACTTGACCGGGCCCAACGTATGACCCGCGTCGCCGCGGAACTTGAGGAAGTCGGACTGGGCGCGGCATGCATGAATCGCTATCCGCACGAATTCAGCGGCGGACAACGGCAACGCATCGCGATCGCCCGGGCGATGGTGCTGAAACCTCGTTTCGTCGTGCTGGACGAACCCACCAGCGCACTCGACATGTCTGTCCAGGCTCAGATCGTGGACTTGCTTCGACGGCTGCAGCGTGACCACGACCTGGCTTATCTGTTCATCAGCCACGATCTGAAAGTCGTGCGCGCACTGGCCCATCGCGTGGTCGTGCTGCGGCACGGATCGGTCGTGGAAGAGGGCGACGCGGCAACCGTATTCGCCCTGCCGCGAGAAGAATATACACGGGCACTGATGGCCGCGGCGTTCGAACTGGATCCGGTTGCATGAAGCCGCAGGCTGACAGCCAGGGCGATTGCCGCCGGCGCGGTAAGGCCCAGGAACGCCCACGTCCATCCGAGCTGTACAACCAGGACGCCGCCGAAACTGGTTGAAAGTGACGCGCCGATGCCCTGAAATGTCGCGGCGACGCCCAGCGCTGTCTGCGTGCGACCGCTGCCCCAGGTATAATCGGCAATCAGGATCGGCACCGCTACGCCGAGCAGACCCGCCCCACATGCATCCAGAAGCTGGATTGGCAGCAGCCATGCCGGCGCCCAGCCGAACGCGGCCATCACGCCACGGATCGGCAAGACACAGCACGGAATCACAAACAGCCAGGATTGCCGGAATCGCTGTGCAGCCCATCCGGCGATGACCGCGACACCAATCATCGCGAACTGAGCGACAGTGACACAGATCGCCAGCCAGCGCGTTGCGTTGCCATGGCCGACATCGGCCAGCCGTTGACCGAGCAACGGCAGCATTGCCGCGTTCCCGAGATGGAACGTCATCAGGCCAAAACACAGCAGCAGGACGCGTTTATCAGTCAACACGGAGCGCAGGGGGACCGTGTTTGCATCATCCACACGGCCGAGGGCGCGTGACTCGTCGATATCGGCCGACCGGACCAGCAGTAGAGAAAGCCCGCTTCCGGCGGCCATGCCGGCAAACACCCAGAACGCCGCGACGCCAGCCATGTTTCCAGCCATCAGCACGATCAGAACCGATGCGGCGACGTTGCCGCCGTGGTTCCATGACTGATTGCGGCCCTGCTGATGCGGGAACCGGTGCTTTCCAACGATGCCGAGGGTCAGTGCCGTCAAGGCGGGCGGGATCAGGGCCGCGCCGGCAGCGACGGCGATCTGCGAGGCCAGCACGCCACTGAACTGGCGTGCCGGCAAAAGCGCCAGAGTTCCGATCACCACCACGCCCGTGCCAGCCGCCATCAGCAGGCGCGGATGACCCAGCCTGTCCACCAGCGCCCCTGCAGGCGTGTTGAACAGCAGCCCGGCGAGACCGGCAGCCGTCATCACAAAGCCGACCCGTTCCGGCGACCATCTCGCCGCTCCGGCAAGCCAAGTTGCCAGGAATGGCCCCAGCCCACCCGCGACGTCGGCCAGAAAGAAATTGACCGCCGCAAGCCCGAGGACAGAGGACATCGATCCCATTTATGGGGCCGATGTCCGTCAGTTAACCGCCGCGACCGATCACGATGCGGTTTACTGTACCGGCGAGAAATCAGTCGGCCGCAGAATGCGGTTTTCCATATTCAGCAGCACGTCGGCATCCGCGACGCGCTTCAGAAACACCTGCCAGCCCGGATCTGCCGCCATCGCATTGCGCCGCGCCTCGCGGTCGCCCTGGTTTTCATATCCCCACAGATGCACGACCCGGTTCAGCGGACCTTCGACGGTGGTGAACCAGCCAAGGCAGCGACCAAGATATTTCTGTTGCAATGGCCAGCCGAGTTCTTTGTACAGTGCGACAAAGTCGTTCATCCGGTTCGGTTTGCAGGTGTAGATACGCAAATCGGCGATCATGAAGACTCTCCATTTGGTCAGGATTTGTCTCGGATGGTAATGCGTGATCCGCACGGGTCGTCACCGTGGACGGCAAGAAGATTGAGGCCGAAGGGAAACTGGCGATAGCCCCAGCCTTCAAGTGTCGTGGTCAGCCGTTGGCGATCGGACTTTACGTACTCGACGATCATGATTGGACGTTGCGCAGCGATAAGGGTACCACCGCCGGCCAGCACATCGAGTTCCATCCCCTCCACGTCGATCTTCAGCAGATCGACCCGCGGCAGCGCGAGCGAGTCCAGCGTCAGTGCACGTACCTCCGCTGTTCGACCTTCGTAGTCGATCACCTGACCGATGAACTCGGCCTTGTCGTGGCCGCGCAGCTCCAGACTTCCGAAACTTCCAGGGGACAAATAATCAGGGCGGGGAATGCGCATCAACCCGGTGCTGGCACCCACCGCTGCATTCATTGCGCGGGCATTGAAGCAGTTATTGAGGGCGATGTTGCCGGCAAGCGCGTAATAGATCGGCTCCTGCGCCTCGATCGCCAGCACCATCCCCCACTGGCTCATGTGCCGCGCCCACTCCACGGTGTGCACCCCGATATTGGCACCGCAATCAACTGCCACCACCCCGTCACCATGATATTGGCGGCGCAGTTCCAGCAGGCGCAGTGCGGTTTCCACTTCACCCATGTCGTAAGAGGAATTCTCCAGTATCTGGAAACCCACCCCATACCCGGCGGTCGCGCTGACCATGTGGTAATCGAACCGGTTCACGATCATCGACCCGTGATCCGAAGCAGTCAGTACGAATGCAATCTTGCGCGATGGCCGCGGCATGTGTCCCGCCGTTCAGATAGCTGTGGTGGCGCAGTCGGGGGTCGTGACGGGCGAAATATTGCCGTAGAACTTTGCCATGGGCGTCTCCTTGCACCGTATTCCAGCGTTGCGCCGCTTGAGCGTCAACGCCTCCGATTCGGTGGCGTCACCGGTGTTCGGCATCGGGCTGGGGATGCTGGCCTATGCGCTGTTCTCCGTCCATGACGCCACGATCAAATGGCTGGTGGCCACCCTCCCGACATGGGAAGTGCTGTTTTTCCGCAGCCTGACGATTTCCATCGCCTGCTTGGTCATCGGCCGCCGCGCGCTGCTGGAGCGTACGCTTGCCACCCCGATGAAAGCGCCGCTCGTGTTCCGTGGCGTCATCACGCTGACCGCCTGGATCTGCTTCTACACTGCGGCACGCAGCCTCTCGCTCGCGCAGCTTTGGAGCCTCTATTTTGCCGCCCCCTTGATGGTCACGGTGATGGCGGCACCCCTGCTCGGTGAACAGGTGACGCGGTCACGCTGGATCAGTGTGGCGGTCGGGTTCGTCGGGGTGCTGGTGGTGACCAACCCATGGGGCGTGCCGATCTCCGTGCCGACATTGCTGGTGCTTCTGGCTGCCGCCCAATGGGGGTACGGCGTCATCCTGATGCGTCAAATCGCGCGGCGGGAATCCTCGCTGCTGCAGATTTTCTTCATCAACCTGACATTCGTTGCCGGGACCGGGATCGGATGCGCGCTGCAATGGCAGACGCCGACGCTCGCCCAGTTCGGCTTGCTGGCACTGGTCAGCCTGTTCGGCGGAATCGGGCAGTTCAGCCTGTTCGAAGCAGCGCGCCACGCCCCCGCCTCCGTCATGGCGACCGTCGAATATTCCGGCCTGATCTGGGCATTCGTTCTCGGCTTCCTGATCTGGGGCACCATCCCGCCGGCTACCACCTTTGCCGGCGCCATCTTGATCACAGCCGCCGGCGGGCTGCTATTGTTCGGGGAGCGGCGGGCGGCGCGATTGCGTTCGCCACAGTGATCATGAGATGTCTGGCCGTGAATGAAGGAGGCGCGTGATGCCACCGATTGTTGCGGTGATTTCGCCGGGTGCGATGGGCAGCGCCGTGGCGCGCCGGATGACCGAACGGGGCGTCGAGGTGCGGACCTCGCTTGCCGGCCGCAGCAACGAGAGCGCCGCGCGGGCGCGCGAGGCTGGAATGGCGGACGTGGCCGACGAGCAGATCGCCGCCGCTGACATCATCCTGTCCATCCTGCCGCCCGGCGATGCAGTGGGGCTGGCCGAGCGGTTGGCGCCGGCGCTCGCAAAGACCACCCGTAAGCCGGTCTATGTCGATTGCAACGCGGTCAGCCCGGACACCGTCCAACGCATCGCAGCCGTCCTGCAAGCGATCGACTGCCCGTTCCTCGATGGCGGCATCATCGGCCCGCCGCCGCGTCCCGGCGCACGCACGAAGATTTATCTCTCCGGCCCGGATGCGGCACGCGTGGCGGTACTGGAACAATATGGGCTGGACATGCCGGTGCTACCCGGATCGGTCGGCGTGGCATCGGCCATGAAGATGTCGTACGCAGGAATAACAAAAGGGTTCACCGCCCTGGGCGCCATGATGATGCTGGCAGCCACGCGTGGCGGCACGGCGGAGCACCTGAAGCGCGAGCTTTCCGAAAGCCAGCCGCAGCTTTTTGCCTGGCTGACACGGCAGACCCCCGGCATGTATTCCAAGGCGTATCGTTGGGTCGCCGAGATGGAAGAAATCGCGGCTTTCGTGGGCGAGGATCCGGCGGCGGCCAAATTCTATCAGGGGGCGGCGGAACTTTATGAGCGCATCGCCGCCGACTTCGACGGCCCTAACAAGGAAACCGCGATGCTCGACGCATT
>DATDIC010000151.1:0-4118 GCA_036521275.1 Acetobacteraceae bacterium | reverse complement strand
TCGGTTCGTGCTGGCGCAGTCGGGGCTGCTGTTCGTACGCAGGGTGGTTTGATTGCCTTTGTAGGTGCCGTCGAATGGTCCGGCTGCTGCCGCGGCTGTCAGCCCGATACCGACCGTTACGGCGAAGGCAAGCGAACGTACCGTAGTGTGCGGCATGACGAATGTTTCCTGAACATGATGGTCTTCGTATCAAATTACTATATTCCGCGCAAGTACCGGACGGTTGCGGGGGCGTTTTCGGCGACCAATCGCCGGCCGATATGCCGAGGGGGCAACCCGTCGTAAGACCCATCCCATGACCTGGTCCGGACATGACCGATTCGAGCGTCGCGGGTATCACCACGGCAATCTGCGCGAGGCGCTGGTTGAGGCGGCGCTGGAGCTGGTCGCCGAGAAAGGCCCGGCCGGGCTTTCGATCACCGAGGCGGCTCGCCGCGCGGGTGTGAGTGCCGCGGCGCCATACCGGCATTTCCGCGATGCCGACGCGCTGCTGGCCGAAGTCGCCGGACGCGGGTTCGAGCAATTCACGCAGGCTCTGTCGGCGGCGTGGAACGAAGGTCGGCCGGACCCGATGGCGGCGTTCACCGCGCTCGGGCGGGCCTACTTGAATTTCGCCCGCTCTCATCCGGCGTTCTACGCGGTGATGTTCGAAACGCATCTTGCCGCCGACACGTATCCGGAGCTGGCGGCGGCCGGTGACCGGGCGTTCCAGATCTTGCGGGATGCCGCCGAAATCCTGGCCGCACGGGTTCCGCAACCGGATCGGCCGCCATCGCTGATGGTGGCGCTGCATGTGTGGTCGCTGTCGCACGGGATCGCGTCGCTGTTCTGCCGGGCGGGTGACGCACGCCGGAGGCTGCCGATGGCGCCGGAGGATCTGCTGGAAGCCGGCGTGCTGGTTTACCTGCAGGGGCTGGGGCTGATCGGGCCGACGCCGAAACGCTGACCGACCTACGTCGACTGGGCCTATGGTTGACTGGGCCTATGGGTTGACTGGGGGCCTTGACGGCGCCGCGACGCCTACCCAATGTGAATGTGCTTAACATTCACATCTCAACAGTCGCATGGGGGTTCTCATGTCAGGCACAGCAAGTCATGGCACCTACGACAGCTCGCCCTGGTACGGCGGCGCGCCGGGTGGTTGGGGCGGCGTGCCGCCCTGGTTCCGGGCACCCTGGCTTCGCCAGCTCGACAGCAAGCCCGTCTGGATCGTGCTGACGGTCCTCGGGTTCATCCATTGGTGGCCGATCGGCCTTGCACTGTTGATTTTTCTGATAGGGAGCGGACGCATGGGATGCGGATTTGGGCGCCGTAACGGTGAATGGCGGGCACGCCGGTGGGCGTGTGGCGGCAATGCGCCGGCATCGGAGCGGCCGGGCAGCGGCAACCGGGCATTCGACGAATATCGCGCTGACACGCTTCGCCGGCTGGAGCAGGAGCAGCAGGATTTCGCCGCCTTCCTGGACCGGCTGCGCTTTGCCCGGGACAAGTCCGAGTTCGATGCGTTCATGGAAGAGCGGCGCCGGCCGCCGGAGCAACCGGAGCCTGCGCCGGGCGCATGACTGCTTGAAACGAGGCTGGCGGGGCGCATCTCAATCGCGCTTGCCCCGCCGGACTTCGATTGTCGCTCAACCCGAGCTGACGAAGGCGCCAGGAGCTGCGGTTCCTGGCGCCATCGCTGTGACATTCCGAGGACTGCGGCGCGAGCAACCCGGCTCGTGCCGCTGCGGGACTGCTTTTCTCGGGCGGATATCGGTATCGAAGCCGGCCCAAGAGAGCAGGAGAACAAGAACATATGGCCGGCGTTGACATCCTGGCTTCGGCGTTCAGCGGGGCGAATGCCGCCTTCCTGGGCGAGCTCTATGCACGCTGGGCGACCGATCCACGCTCCGTCGATCCCAGTTTCGCCGACCTGTTTGGGAGCCTGAACGACGAATCCCGCGCGGTGCTGGAGGAGGCGACCGGCGCGTCCTGGGCGCCGCGGCCGACCGCGTTCGGCAATGGCGCGGAGCCGGCGGCGGCGCCACGGTTCCAGGCGGTGCCTGACCGGGCGGAGATCGTCCGCAGTTTGCGCGCGCTGATGCTGATCCGCAGCTATCGCGTGCGGGGCCATCTGGAAGCGCAGCTCGATCCGCTCGGGCTGCAGGTGCCGAAGCCGCATGCGGAGCTCGATCCGCTGACCTACGGGTTCACCGCCAGCGACTGGGACCGGCCGATCTTCATCGACAACGTGCTGGGCCGCGAGACCGCGACCCTGCGCGAGATCATGTCGATCCTGCGCGAGACCTATTGCCGGCATGTCGGCGTCGAGTTCATGCACATCCAGGACCCGGAGCAGAAGGCCTGGATCCAGCGCAAGGTGGAAGGCGCGCCGTGGAACCATGCGTTCGACGCGGCGATGAAGCGCGCGGTGCTCGAGCAACTGACCGAGGCGGAAGGGTTCGAGGCGTTCTGCCAGAAGCGCTACGTGACCACGAAGCGGTTCGGGCTGGAGGGCGGCGAGGTCATCATTCCGGCGCTGCACGCGATGATCGAGGTGGCCGCCGCCGAAGGGGTGACCGAGATCGCCATCGGCATGCCGCACCGGGGCCGGCTGAACACGCTGGTGAACATCGTGAAGAAGCCGCTGACGGCGCTGTTCAGCGAGTTCGGCGGCGAGAGCTTCAAGCCCGACGACGTGCAGGGATCGGGTGACGTCAAATACCATCTCGGCACCTCGACCGATCTCGATGTCGGCGGCCGTTCCATGCATCTGTCGCTGCAACCCAACCCGTCGCATCTGGAGGCGGTGGACCCGGTCGTGGTCGGCAAGGTGCGGGCGCGGCAGGACCAGGCGGGGGATACGCGCCGGCGCAGCTCCGTCATGGCGATCCTGATGCACGGCGACGCTGCGTTTGCCGGCCAGGGGCTGGTGTACGAGACGCTGGCGATGAGCCAACTGATCGGCTATCGCACCGGCGGCACGGTGCATCTGGTCGTCAACAACCAGATCGGCTTCACGACGCTGCCGGCGCACGCCTATTCCGGGCTGTATTGCACCGATGTCGCCAAGTCGATCCAGGTGCCCATCCTGCACGTGAACGGCGATGATCCGGAGGCGGTGGTGTTCTGTGCGCGCATGGCATCGGAATTCCGCATGCGCTTTGGCACCGACATCGTGCTGGATGTGGTCTGCTATCGCCGTCATGGCCATAACGAGACCGATGAGCCGGCGTTCACGCAGCCGACCATGTATCGCGCGATCGGTGCGCAGAAGACGACGCGCACGCTGTATGCCGAAAAGCTGGTGACAGAGGGCGTGGTGTCCGCCGACGAGGCGAAGGCGATGTGGGACGAGTTCACCGCGACGCTGGAGGCGGCGAACAAGGCGGCGCAGTCCTACAAGCCAAACAAGGCGGACTGGCTGGAAGGCCATTGGAGCGGCCTGTCACACGACGAAGGCGAGGTGGAGCGCACGGAACAGGCGACCGGCGTCGATCCGGCGGTGCTGAAACAAGTGGGCCATGCGCTGGCCCGCGTGCCGGACGGATTTGCGCTGCACCCGCGCATCGCCCGTCAGCTTGAGGCCAAGCGGCAGATGGTCGATGGCGGCGACAACATCGACTGGGCCACCGGCGAGGCGCTGGCGTTCGGCACGCTGCTGCTGGAAGGGCATCGGGTGCGGCTGTCGGGCGAGGACAGCCAGCGCGGCACGTTCAGCCAGCGCCACGCGGTGCTGATCGACCAGACCAGCCAGAACGAATATGTGCCGCTGAACAATATCGCGCCGGACCAGGCGAGGCTCGAGATCTACAACTCGCTGCTGTCGGAAGCCGGCGTGCTGGGGTTCGAGTACGGCTACACGCTGGCGGACCCGCGGACATTGGTGCTGTGGGAAGCGCAGTTCGGCGACTTCGCCAATGGCGCGCAGGTGATCATCGACCAGTTCCTGGCGTCGGGCGAGACCACGTGGCTGCGCATGTCCGGCCTGACGCTGTTGCTGCCGCACGGCTATGAGGGGCAGGGGCCGGAACACTCGTCCGCGCGGATCGAGCGGTATTTGCAGCTTTGCGCCGAGCGCAACATGCAGGTCTGCAACCTGACCACGCCGGCCAATTATTTCCACGCGCTGCGGCGGC
>DATDIC010000150.1:0-6191 GCA_036521275.1 Acetobacteraceae bacterium | reverse complement strand
GTTCGCCTGCGCCTTCAATCTGATGATCGGCTATGTCGGGCTGCTGTCGTTCGGACACGCCGCGTTCTACGGCATGGGAGCATATCTCGCAGCCTGGACCTTGAAGTTCTGGCATCTCGACGCAGTCCTCTGCATCGCCATCGGCGGCGTCACCGGCGGCATCCTCGGCCTCTTTCTCGGCTATCTCGCCATCCGCCGCTCCGGCATCTATTTCGCCATGATCACGCTGGCGCTGGCGCAGATGGTGTATTTCTTCTGCCTCGAAGCGCCCTTCACCGGCGGGGAGGACGGCATCCAGCAGGTGCCGCGGGGATACGCGTTCGGCATCATTCCGCTGAACAACGACATGAACATGTACTGGCTCACCGCCGGCATCTTCCTGGCCGGGTTCCTGCTGGTCCACCGCATCATCCACTCGCCGTTCGGCCAGGTGCTGAAGGCGATCCGGGAAAACGAGCCCCGCGCGATATCCCTCGGCTACCGTACCAGCGACTACAAGCTGATCGCGTTCGTGCTCTCCACCGCACTCTCCGGCGTGGCCGGCGCAACCACCTCCATCGTGTTCGGCATCGCCACACTCGACGGCGTCCACTACTCCCGCTCCGGGGAAGTCGTGCTCACCACCCTGGTCGGCGGCCTGGGCACAGTGTTCGGACCGGTGGTCGGCGCCGCAGTCACCACCAGCATGGAAAACTACCTGGCGCAGTTCGGCGACTGGGTCACCGTCACCCAAGGCGCCATCTTCGTCCTCTGCGTGCTCGCCTTCCGCCGCGGCATCGTCGGCGAGATCGCCGCCGCGCTGAAGCTGTCGCTGTAAAGCGCGGGGCAGCGCCCCGCGCCTTACTGCAACAACCCCCGCCGTGCCAGATTCCGCATCAGCGCCCCGACCCCGAAGCGCCATGGCTCGCAAGCATCGGTCGGTGCCATGACGTTGACCAGCCGCCCCAGCCCAGGCGCCGAGATCGCGACGATATCCCCTGCCTTATGCGTGAACCCTTTGCCTGGTGCATCCCTGTCGTCCACCGGCGCGAACATTGTTCCCAGGAACAGCACCGCCCCGTCCGGATACCGGTGATGTGCGTTCACCATCTGCGCCACCAGGTCGGCTGGATCGCGGCTGATCCGGGCGATGGACGAAGCACCCTCCATGCGGAATCCGTCCGCTCCCTCCACGCGCAGTGAAACCGTCGTGCGGCGGATATCGTCCAGCCCGAACCCGCCATCGAAGAAGCGCAGGAACGGCCCCACCGCGCAGGATGCGTTGTTGTCCTTCGCCTTCCCCAGCAGCAGCGCGGAGCGCCCTTCCACGTCGCGCAGGTTCACGTCGTTGCCCAGCGTCGCTGCCACGATCCGCCCGGAAGACGATGCCGCCAGCACCACTTCCGGCTCCGGGTTGTTCCACGAAGACGCCGGGTGGATGCCCGCCTCCATTCCCGTGCCCACCGCGGCCATCGGCTGTGCCTTGGTGAAAATCTCCGCGTCCGGCCCGATCCCCACCTCCAGGTACTGGCTCCAAGCCCCCTGTTCCATCAGCACCTGCTTGAGCCGCGCCGCCTCCGCCGATCCCGGCTTCAGTTTCGCCAGGTCGTCGCCCACCAGCCGGTTCACCTCGGTGCGGATCGCCGCCGCGGCGTCTGGATTGCCGCGCGCGCGCTCCTCGATCACCCGCTCGATCATGGACACGGCGAACGTCACCCCTGCCGCCTTGATGGCTTGCAAATCGATCGGCGCCAGCAGCCAGGGCCGCTTCGGATCGCGCCCCGGCCGCGGTGTATTCGCCAGCACCTCGTTCAGGGATCCGACCGGCTTCCCGGCAGCCGCGCGCAGCGCCGCCGCCGGATCATCCGCCTCGCACAGATCCCGCATGGTCGGAAAAATCGACGTTATATCCAGCAGCTCCGCGCCGCGCACCGCGACCACGGACGGCCCCTCCAGCTCCGGCCGCCACACCCGCCCCGCCAACGCCGCGCCGCCGGCATCCTCGGGCAACACCGGCTGCAACGCCCGATCCAGCTCCGCCATCCGTCTCTCTCCCCCGCTGCAACGCTCATCGCCTCCCCATATACTACCTGCAAGATCAATCCGAACGAGGACCCCCAGATGAAGCGGTTGTTCGGCGGCGCCTCTCACGAGGCACCCACGGAAGAATATCCAGTAACCCACACCGAGGACGAATGGCGCCGCCTGCTGGACCCTGCCCAGTTCCGCGTGCTGCGCGAGCACGGCACCGAGCGCGCCGGCAGCAGCCCGCTGAATGTCGAAAAGCGCCACGGGCAATTCGTCTGCGCCGGCTGCGGCCAGCCCGTGTTCAGCTCCGACACCAAGTTCGACAGCGGCACCGGCTGGCCGAGCTTCTGGCAGCCGATCGAGGGCGCCGTCAGCACCACCCAGGACCGCAGCTTCTTCATGACCCGCACCGAAGTGCATTGCAGCCGTTGCGGCGGCCATCTCGGGCACGTCTTCGAGGATGGTCCGAAGCCCACCGGCGAGCGCTACTGCATGAACGGCGCAGCGATGAAATTCGACCCGACCTGACGTCCTGCCCTTAACACGCGCCGGCACCGCTGTTATCGTCCCCGAACGATAACCAGAATAAGCGGGGTCCGGCCATGCGGACGCGCCTGTCGCGCCGCGATGTGCTTATGATCGGTGTGGCCGGTGCCGCGGCATACGCGCTACGCGGTGCCGGGCACGCGCGCGCCGCCGGGGCAAACCTGCTCCTGTTGCGCGCCACCTCGCCGGTACCGGCATTCGACGCCTATTTCACCACCATCCTCGCGCCCTCGTACGCAAAAGCCACCGGCGCCAAGGTCGCCTACGAGCTGGTCAGCCCCGACAAGCTCCAGCCGCGGGTCGCCTCCGCGGCGGCGAACGGGACCGGTCCCGATATCGCCCTCAGCCTGTCCGATTGGTCGTTCCGCTATAACGACGCCTACGCCGACGTCACCGATATTGCCGGACAGATCGGCGACGAATCCGGCGGCTGGCATGACGCCGCCAAGGAAGTGGCGATCATCGACGGCAAATGGAAGTCGATCCCGTTCAGCAATGTCGGCCAGCTCATGAACTGGCGGCTGGACTGGTTCGCCCAAGCCGGCTGCGAAAAATTCCCCGACTCCTGGGACGAGTTGCTGCACGCTGGCACGAAGCTGAAGCAGGCCGGCCATCCGTTCGGCTTCGTGCTGGGCGGCGGTTCCCTGGACAGCCAGGGCTGGCTTTATCCGTTGCTCTGGTCCTTCGGCGGCCGGGAGGTGGAGCCGGACGGCAAAACGATCGCGCTCGATTCCGATGAAACCGCCCGCGCCGTCGATTTCTGTCGTACGTTCGTGCGCCAGACCATGCCCGATGACGTGCTCAACTGGACCGATGCCTCCAACGAGGTGGCGTTTTTCGCGGAACGAATTTCCTGCACCAGCACGTCCGAAACCAGCTTTTACCCGGCCACCAAAGACTCCTCCCGAATTGCCGGGATCACCGGACGGGCGCTCAATCCGCTCGGACCGAAGGGCCGGTTCCACGTGCTGGCACCCGGCAGCCATTCGGTCTTCACGCACACCGAGAATTTGCAGGCGGCCAAGGATTTCCTGCGCTGGCTGATGCACCCTGACCAGGCCGGCCCGTGGTACGCCTCGGCCGGCGGCTACTACGCGCCGTTCCTGAAGAAATACGACGATGCGCCGCTATGGCATGTGGAGCCGCGCAACCTGCCCTATCGCAACTCCCTCGCCACGGCGCACCTGCCGGGCTGGCCGGCGCCGGTCGGTCGCCCGCAGTCGGACAGCGTCGCCAGGCACGTCATCGTCGACATGTTCGCCAGGGCCTGCACGGGAGACTCCACAAAAGACGTCATCGCCGCTTCCGTCACGCAATTGCGGCAGATCTATCGCTCCGCATCCTGACCCGACCAGAAACGGCGCTTTCCCGCCAGGGACTGATGTGACGTGGGCGTCGCGCGCAGCCAGTGGTCAAGGATGGCCGCAGGCCACCGCCGCCGGCGGCGCGCAGCGTCCTTGACGGCGGCGAGCACGGTGCCAGGCTCGGGTTGGCCGGCCGCCACCCGCCCACGCAACGCGCAGCGCTTCGCTATCCAGCCCGCCGCCGCATACCGAGCATCACGTACCGCACACAGCACCGCGGCGATTGACGGCGCGCGCCGAAACCAGCAGCCTTGACACGTACGGCCATCGAAAGGGCGATCGGATGCGAGCCATCTCTGGCACCGGATATACGCTGTTGCTGACTGCCATCGTCGCCGCCGCAGTACCGTTATCCGCCACCGCGGCGCCGTTCCAGTGCGGCCGGAAGGGTGGCGACTTCACCTATGGGCTGGAAGCCAACGTCGCCGGGCTGGACATGCAGGCATCGTCGGCTGCCTCCACCCGCGACATCGCGATGAACATCTTTGAAACGCTGGTGACCCGCGACGAGCACATGAAACCGCTGCTGCAGCTCGCGCAGTCGGTCGATACCGATCCCGACAACAAGGTGTTCACCTTCCATCTGCGGCCCGGCGTACATTTCCATAACGGCAACCTGATGACATCGGCCGACGTGCTGGCCTCGTTCCAGCGCTATCAGCGCGTCGGGATAGACCGCTCCATCCTCGCCCCGGTCGATCATTTCGACACCCCGGACCCGGCAAGCTTCCGCATCACGCTGAAGGAGCCGCATCCCGCGTTTCTGGAGAGCATGTCCTCGATCACCGTACCGATCATCATCATACCGAAAGAAAGCCTCGACGCCCCGCCCCAGCAATTGCCGGCGATCGGCACCGGCCCGTTCCAGCTCGTGCAGTTCGTGCCGGACAGCTACGTCAAGCTGAAGCGGTTCGACGGATACACACCTGATCCGCGCTACAACGATGCGGACGGGTTCGGCGGCTACAAGGTCGCCTGCCTCGATACGGTCACGTTCCGCATGGTGCCGGAACCGGGTGCCCGCGTTGCCGGGCTGGAAACCGGAGAGCTGCAGGGCGTGGAGGACGTGCCCACGATCGCGCAGAAACGGCTGGCCGCCAACAAGGCGATCAAGCTGCTCAAGCTGGATGATTTCTGGCTCAACGTAACCTATGCGAACTGGTCGCAGCCGCCGACCGACAACCTCAAGTTCCGCCAGGCGGTGCAGGCGGCCATCAACAACGCCGACATCATGCAGGCCGCCACCGACGGCTCATGGAAACCCAACCTGTCGCTGCAATACCCCGGAACCACCTACTACACAGAGGTGGGAAAGGACCTGCTGGACCAGCACAATCCCGACAAGGCGAAGGAACTGCTGAAGGAAGCCGGCTACCACAACGAAAAAGTCGTCCTGCTGACCAACAAGGATTACCCCGTGCTGTACAATTCGGCACTGGTCATGGCCGAGCAGCTCAAGGCGGTTGGGATCAACGTGCAGCTTCAAGTGCTGGACTGGCCCAGCGCGCTGCAAATGAGCATGAAGGGCAGCGCGCCCTGGAACTTCTTCTTCACCGGCTGGATCACCTATGTGGCGCAGGGCGGGATGCAGACCTTGCGCCCGATGGCGGAGCCCAACCCGGTGTTCACCTCGCCGGGCGGCAAGGTGCCGGAGCAGTTCATGAAAGACTTCAATGAAGTATCCAACGGCACCACGTTGGCCGATCGCCAGGCAGCGTTCGCCGATGCGCAGAAGATCGCGTTCCAGGATGTCATGGTTATCCCGTTCGGCGTCACGCCAAAGATCCAGGGAGTGCGCGCGGACGTGCAGCACTACGTGCCGTTCTACAACCCGCGCATGTACAACGTGTGGTTCAGCAAGTAGCTCGGCACGCCGCTGGCTAGGCACCGACCGCCGCGAGATCCGTCATGCCCACGACATCCGTCATGCCCGCGACATCCGTCATGCCCGCGACATCCGTCATGCCCACGCCAATCCGTCATGCCCGCGCCAATCCGTCATGCCCGCGAAAGCGGGCATCCAAACGAGCCCCCGGGAATTCCGCGGGTTCGCCTGAATTCCCGCTTTTCGCGGGAATGACGGACATCGCCCCCATTGCGCCCCGGCATCAATCTCCGCTGGCAGCCCAGGCGTGCGCGTGAACCAGCCCGTCGTCATACCTCTCCGCTCCCCCCGCCACCGCAGCGGCTTCGGCATGAAACTGCGCCGCCTCCGTACTGCCCGCCAAAGCGGTGGTTGAAGACCGCCCCCCGGAAATCGTCATGGCGACGGCA
>DATDIC010000149.1:0-3851 GCA_036521275.1 Acetobacteraceae bacterium | reverse complement strand
ATAGGGGATCGGGGCCTGGTTGACACCCGCAAGCACCGGGCGCCACTTTCGGCCGGACTTGGCAGCGGGAGGGCTCCATGGCGAGAGACAATGGCAGCGACAAGCGGCTGCGCAGCCGCCGCTGGTTCGATAATCCCGCAGACCCCGCAATGACCGCGCTCTATGTCGAGCGTTACCTTAATTATGGTCTCACGCGCGAGGAATTGCAGGGTGGGAAGCCGATCATCGGTATCGCGCAGACCGGGTCGGACCTGGCGCCGTGCAACCGTCACCATCTCGATCTGGCGAAGCGCGTGCGCGACGGCATCCGCGATGAAGGCGGCATTCCGCTGGAATTCCCGCTGCACCCGATCCAGGAGACGGGCAAGCGCCCGACCGCCGCGCTGGATCGCAACCTAGCCTATCTCGGGCTGGTGGAGGTGCTGCACGGCTATCCGCTGGATGGAGTCGTGCTGACCACCGGCTGCGACAAGACCACGCCGGCCTGCCTGATGGGCGCGGCGACCGTGAATATCCCGGCCATCGTGCTGTCCGGCGGCCCGATGCTGGACGGCTGGTGGCACGGCCGCCTGTCCGGGTCCGGCACCATCGTGTGGGAAGGCCGCAAGCTCTATGCCGAGGGCAAGATCGACTACGAGGAGTTCATGAAGATGGTGGCCTCCTCCGCGCCGTCGGTGGGCCACTGCAACACCATGGGCACTGCGACGTCCATGAACAGTCTCGCGGAATCGCTCGGCATGTCGCTGCCGGGCTGCGCCGCCATTCCGGGCCCGTACCGCGAGCGTGGTCAGATGGCGTTCGAAACCGGCCGGCGCATCGTCCACATGGTGCACGAAAACCTGCGCCCGTCCGACATCATGACGAAAAAGGCATTCGAGAACGCGGTGGTCGCGGCGGCGGCGCTCGGCGCGTCCTCCAACTGCCCCATCCACATGGTTGCGATCGCCCGGCACATGGGCGTCGACCACACGGTCGAGGACTGGCAGCGGCTGGGACCTGAAATACCGCTGCTGGTCGATCTGCAGCCGGCCGGCCGATTTCTGGGTGAGGCCTTCCATCGTGCCGGCGGCGTGCCCGCCGTGCTGAAAGAGTTGCTGAACGCCGGCAAGCTGCACGGCGACGTCATGACCGTTACCGGCAAGACCCTGGCGCAGAACCTGGAACACGTCCCGGAACCCGATCGCGAGGTGATCCGGCCCTACGACAAGCCGTTGAAGGAAGCCGCCGGGTACGTCGTGATGTCCGGCAACCTGTTCGATAGCGCGGTGATGAAAATGAGCGTCATCGACCAGGATTTCCGCAAGCGGTTCCTGTCCAACCCGGCGCGTCCGAACGTGTTCGAGGGCAAGGCCGTGGTGTTCGAAGGTCCGGAAGACTACCACGAGCGGATCGAAGACCCGGAGCTGGGCTGCGACGACCAATCGGTGCTGATCATCCGCAACTGCGGCCCGGTGGGCTACCCGGGCAGCGCGGAGGTGGTGAACATGCAGCCCCCCGCGACACTGCTGAAGCGCGGCGTCGAAGCACTGCCGACGATCGGAGACGGGCGGCAATCCGGCACCTCCGGCAGCCCGTCCATCCTGAACGTCACGCCCGAAGCAGCCGTCGGTGGTGGGCTGGCCCTGCTGAAGACGGGCGACAAGATCCGTATCGATCTGAACACCCGCAAGGTCGACGTCTTGCTGGCGCCTGGCGAGTTGGAACGTCGCCGCGCTGCCTGGACGCCGCCCAACCTCGACCACAAGACGCCGTGGGAGGAAATCTATCGCAGCATGGTCGGCCAGCTTGGTACCGGTGCCTGCCTGGAACCGGCAACGCTTTATCTGAACGTGATTGAAGCCCGCGGCGAGTCCCGCAACAACCACTGAATTCTTCTCCCCCTTCCGTAGCGGGAGGGGGCCCGGGGAGCGGACACATGCAACGACTCGCTAACAAGACCGCCTTCGTCACCGCCGCCGGGCAGGGCATCGGGCGTGCCACCGCGCTCGCCTTCGCCGCTGCCGGCGCCCACGTCATCGCCACCGACGTGAACGAAGAAAAGCTGCACGAGATTACCTCGGAAACCATCCGCACCGCCCGGCTGGACGTGCTGCACGCCGCCGATATCGGCCGCGCGGCCACCGATGCCGGCGCCGTCGATATCCTGTTCAACTGTGCCGGCATCGTCCACCAGGGCACCGTGCTGGACGCCACCGATTCGGAATGGGACCTGGCATTCGATCTGAACGCCCGCTCGATGCTGCGCAGCATCCAGGCCTTCCTGCCCGGCATGCTGAAACGTGGCGGCGGTTCCATCATCAACATGGCGTCCGTCGCCAGCAGCGTGAAGGGCGTGGTCAACCGCTGCGTCTATTCGGCCAGCAAGGGCGCGGTCATCGGGCTGACCAGGTCGGTGGCGGCCGACTTCGTTGCCCGCGGCATCCGCTGCAACTGCATCTGCCCAGGCACCGTCCACACGCCGAGCCTGGACGCGCGCATCGCCGAGAACGCCGCGCAGGCCGGATCAGAGGAAGCCGCCCGTGCCGTATTCCTTGCTCGCCAGCCGATGGGCCGGCTCGGCGCACCGGAGGAGATTGCTGCGCTGGCCGTCTACCTGGCCAGCGATGAATCGCAGTTCGTGACCGGGCAGGCCATCGTGATCGACGGCGGCATGACCCTGTAGGAGGCTCCACATGAAACTTTTGCGCTATGGCCCGCCCGGTGCTGAAAAGCCGGGCCTGCTCGATGCTGACGGAACGATCCGCTGCCTGTCCTCCGTGCTGCGCGACATCGACGGGTTCGCCCTGTCGGACGCCGCACTCGCCATGCTGCGTGCCATCGATCCCAAGACGCTGCCGAAAATCGATGCCGGCGTCCGGCTCGGCGCCTGTGTCGCGCGCCCGGTGAATTACGTCTGCATCGGCCTGAATTACGCCGACCACGCCGAAGAATCCGGCATGCCGATCCCCAAGGAGCCGATCATCTTCCTGAAATCGCTCGGCGCCTTCTCCGGCCCGAACGACGACGTGAAAATGCCGCGCGGTTCGAAGAAGCTGGACTGGGAGGTGGAGCTGGGCATCGTCATCGGCAAGACCGCGCGCTACGTGCCGGAGCACGAGGCGCTAAATCATGTTGCTGGATATTGCGTTTGCAACGATGTGAGTGAGCGGGAATTCCAGTTGGAACGAGGCGGCACGTGGGACAAGGGCAAGGGCTGCGACACGTTCGGCCCCACCGGCCCCTGGGTGGTGACCAAGGACGAAGTTCCCGACCCGCAGGCGCTGAAACTGTGGTGCGAGGTTGACGGCAAGCGCATGCAGGACGGCACCACCCGGACCATGATCTTCGATTGCCGCAAGCTGGTCAGTTACACCAGCCACTTCATCACCCTTCATCCCGGCGACGTCATCTCCACCGGCACGCCCCCTGGGGTCGGCTCCGGCAAGAAGCCCACGCCCATCTTCCTGAAACCCGGCCAGACCATGCGCTTGTCGGTTGAAGGACTGGGCGTGCAAACCCAGCGCGTCGTCGAAGGATAAGCAAGCTTGCAGCACCACTCCCTCCCTCCTTGCGGGGGAGGGCCGGGGTGGGGGGCGCCCGCCCGCACCACGCAAACCGTTCTCGGGCTGATCGCCGGCACCACGCTTCTCCGTCTCGCCTTCGCCTGGGCGCTCGGCCTGGGTGTGGACGAAAGCTACATGGTGGCGGCAGGGCGCAGCCTGCGGCTCGGCTATTTCGATCACCCGCCGGCGTCATGGTGGATGCAATGGGCGGCCGCGCACCTGCAGCACACAGAGGCGCCGATCGCCGTCCGCCTGCCGTTCATCCTGGCCTTCGCGCTATCCACCTGGCTGATGTACCGGCTTGGCACC
>DATDIC010000148.1:0-4990 GCA_036521275.1 Acetobacteraceae bacterium | reverse complement strand
AGCTTTACCTCGATGCGGCCGTCAAAGCGGGGCTTGGCGACGAGGTCCGGCGGTTTCTGGAACGGGTGACCGGGGAGCGTCCGGTACCCCCAGGACGACGGGCCGCCTATGTGGCGGCGGCGCGCGCGCATGGATTTGCGTAGCCAGCGACGTCCTTGGCGGACGCCGCCGAGGACGGGTCAGGAATCCAACCCCGGAAGGCTGGCCGCCAGGCGTGAGTCAGACCGTGGTTTTGCCGCCGCCACCCCGATGGCGATCAAACCGTGTTCGTTTGCTTCCTCCCACACCGGCAGTCGCGAGTAGGAGGTCCGCCAGTGTGTCAATGGCGTCGGCATAGGAGCGGCGGTTGCCGCGCGAGCCGATCCGGCAGGTGGCGAAGCAGCAATTCGACCGCGGCAGACATTCGATGATTTTCCGTCAGGCTGGACCTCCGCGAGTGCCGGTGAAGGACGGCATGATTTCTTCGGCGACGCGCTGGAACTGTTCCAGCATGATCGATTTCGGCGTGCCCATGCTGGTGCTGAGATTGATATGCTGCATTCCAGGATAGCGGGCTTCGATCTTCTTCAGGTGCTCGATCAACTGCTCCGGGGTACCGGCGAACCAGGAGCCCAGCTTCATATAATGCTGAAGGTCCGGCACGTCCGCCTCCGCCCAGCCGCCACGGCGGGCGACCGCGGCGACCTGCGCCGGCGTGACGCCCGGTACGAAGCCGAGCGGAGCGAACATTTTCACATGTTCCTCGAAAAACGGGGTCATTTCGCGGATCGCCTGCTCGGGCGTGTCGGCAAGATGGAAGAAGATGCCGATGGTAAGATTCTCTCCAAGCGCGAGCTGCTGGCCGGCGCGGGCGGCAGCGTCGCGGTAGGCCTGGATGGGGCCTTCGGCCATTGTCGCGGCACCGCCACCGACCGCGCCCTTGATGCCGTGCTTGATCATGAAATCCAGCCCGCGCGGGTTGGCGCTGACGATCGGCTGCCAGCATTCGACCGGTCGATGGACGGGACGCGGCACGAGGGTGAGCTCGGTGAGTTCATAGCCGCGATAGGGCACACGTGGCGGCAGCGTGTACTGCTTTCCCTGGTGCGAGAATGACTCGTGGTCGAAGGCCTTGAAGATGATTTCGACCTGTTCCTCGAACAGTTCGCGATTGGCGTTCTGGTCCAGCATCGGGGCGCCGAAGGTTTCGACTTCCCTGGTGTGGTAGCCGCGCCCGACGCCGAACACGGTGCGTCCGCGCGTGAGGATGTCGGCGACGGCGTAATCCTCCGCCAGTCGCAACGGGTGCCACATCGGTGCGATGTTGAAGCCACAGCCGATCTTCAGCCGCTGCGTGACCTGCGCCAGATAGACGGCGATCATCAGGAGATTGGGGAGGACCTCATAGCCTTCATGCTGGAAATGATGCTCGGCGAGCCACAACGTGTCCCAGCCGAGTGCGTCCATGCGTTTAGCGACGGCTTCGGTCTTTTCGAACACCGACGCGAGGTGCTCATTGGAGAAGCGGCGCTCGTTGGCCGGCGTGGCGTGCTGGCCCATGTCGGGCAGGTCCACATGGCCGGGATAGACGGTGACGAATTTGCTGATCATGGAAATCTCCGGGCCGGTTTACTGGGAACGCACGCTGACCTTATTCGTCATGCCCACGGGGGCGAGAGTCCGTCGAGCGGGAATTGGATTTCCGCGTTCGCGGAAATGACGGGGCGGGGCGGGAAGGCGACGTGGGCCTGGAAGTGACGCGGTGGGTCATTGGCGTGGCGGCACCTGCTCCCGCGTTCACACCCGGCCACGATCATAGCGCGGCGGCGCGGTTCCGGCCACTTCCTGCAGCAGCTTGTCCATCACGGCGGTCGCGAAGCTCGCTTCATCGCGGGCGACCACCAGGAACGATTGCGGGCCGCCGATCACATGCCGGCGATAATAGCGGTCGAGTTCGGGTTCCACGCCGAGAATCGGCAGGCCGTTGATGGTAATGCCGGCCGCGACCGCGTCATCGCGGGCCGTTTCAACTGGCCGCCCGTCATTGTTGGTGCCGTCGCCGGAAATATCGATGACCCGGCGATCGGCAGGAAGGTAAAGTCGCGAGAGCAATCGGGTGGAAAAGTCGATCGCTCCGCTGATCGAGGTCCAGCCCGGTGTAGGCAGAAACGCCTTCAGGATTGCATCAGCGAAGCCCTGCGCGGTTTCGCCGTCAGTGATCATCGTCCATTCGACGGCCTGAGTCTGCCGACCGACATCCGACCATTCGACGAAAGTCGCTATGATCCTGCCGCGCCGCCCCGACCGGATGACGCGAACCAGCTCCGGTTCTCGAAACGCCGCCGCGTAGCCGTCGATCTGCAGGGCCAGGCGTTGGTCACTGACGCTGCCGGAGGTATCGATGGCCAGGACCAAGGCCAGGTCGAGGGCGGTCGGCGCCACCACCCGGCCGGACCCCGTTTCAGACGAGGCTGCGTCCGGAGAGGCGTTCCAGCACCCGCAGGGGGGATGTGGCCGGGTCCGCCATCGCGGCGACCGGCAGATGGAACGTCTGCTCCAGAGCACAATGTCCGGCGAGGGCGGCGTGCAGCACCTGGTCGGTGAAGCACAGCCAGGTGCTGCCGGATGGAAATGAAACCGATGCGCGCGGCGCGCTGGCCTGGTAGGCGGTGCTGATCTTGGCGGTGTCGTGCAGCCGCAGCATCATGTGGTCGTACGGGCTGCGCCGGCCCTTGGTGACCCCGAGCCGGTCAAGCAACCAGGCGGTAGCAGGAAAGGCGGGATTGCGCCCCGGCAGAAACCGTCCGGCAAAGTCACCGAACGGTTCGCCGACGTTCCAGGCGCGCGCCGACCCGTCCGGGGCGACGTTGCTGAACAGGCGCAAAATGCGGTTGCCATGCAGCGGCCGGCTCGGGAACGCGTCCACATGCAGCAGACGGTCGTCGTGACGCGGCGAGGTTGGGCGGCCTTCGATCTCCACCGGCCGGAAACTGGTGCGTGCTCGCTCCAGCGTATTCGCATAACGGGGAATCAGATCGGCGATAAGCTGCTCGGCGGCGCGTCCGAACCGATCCAGCATGGCAGCGAGGCGGGCGGCGTCAGTGGGGGGCAAGGTGGTGTTGGCGACACGGCCCGTGGCGGGATCCCGGCTAATGTTCTTGCGGCCGGCGCCGGCGGCATCGGGATGCAGGAATGCAGCCTCCTGCGCGTCAGTGCGGAATGGAAGGCCGGGCAGGAACAGCACGCGACCGGATTCCAGGGCTTGCAGCGCCTGCTCCTGCAAGGCGGCGGGGAACGGCCCGTGCCATTCGCTGATCGGCAGTTCGTGCAGAATGTCGGTTGCGTCCATCAGCAGCCCTATTCGTGCGCGAGCACCCAGTCATTGAGAAAGCTGGCCAAGCCGTTGGCGCGGAAGTCGCGGCGCAGCGCCTGCTCATCGTAGTCCTCCCGCACCCAATCGAGGAAGGATTTGCGGCCCTCACCGTGGCGCGCGTAGTGCAGGAAAAAAGCGTCCAGAATGCCCGTGCGCGACTGGCGGACATGGCCGAAGCGCCAGGAAAGCTGAGTGAGCGCTTCGGCGGCGGTACGACTCTGGAACAGGACGTAGAGCCCCGCGGCGAGGCCGGCCCGGTCGGCCCCTGACTTGCAGTGAATGATAGCCGGACGGCGCATGGTGCGATAAATGTCGTGCAGCCGGAGGATACGGTCGCGCTGGGGCGCGCCGCGGCTTTCTAGCGCCATGTCGATGAAATCGAGGCCGAGGCGCGCGGCCATGTCGCGGGTCAGCGCGTCGGAGCCGTTATTGGTCTGGCCGCGCAGGTTGATGAGGGTGCGCAGACCGTGACGGCGGGCGAGCGCGGCGAGACGGGCCGGGGTGGGGTGATTGCAGCGATACAGGGCGCCCGGTTCAACGGCGGCGAAGTTGCTCCAGGCCAGGCGGAAGATGGCGTGGTCCACCAGCAGGGCGTCGAGCCAGGCGAGGGCGCGGCCGCGCCGGCTGACGATGTCGCCGCGAAAGATCGTATCCATGCGGGGTCAGGATGGAGTGGTCAGCCGAGGCGGCCCTGATTGGCGCGGGCCACTTCCCCGGCAAGCTCGGGGGAGCCATCGGCGGTGAGGCCGTCGATAACGCCGGCAACGTCCTGGGCCGGGCGATTCTGGCTCATTTTCCGCTTCCCCTCCAGCCGGGTGATCGGGATGGCGAAGCCGATGATTCCGCGCAGCATGGTTTCGATGAAATCGGCCGGCGCATCGGTAACAGCCCAGGGCTGCGCACGCGCCTGCTCCTGTCGGTCGGTCAGGCGCGTGACGATCTCGCGCAACCGGGCGTGGTCGTCGAAGAAGCTGATCGGGCCATAGGCGTGCACCGCGATGTAGTTCCAGGTCGGCACGACCTTGCCGGTCTGTCGCTTGGTCTCGTACCAAGACGGGGTGATGTAGGCGTCTGGGCCGTGAAAGATGGCGAGCGCGTCGGAGCCGGACACGGCCCCCCTGCCCTGCGGATTCGGGCTGGCGAGATGGCCCAGCAGCGTGCCGTAGGGCGCTGGGTCTGGATCCAGCAGCAGCGGGACATGGCTGGCGATCAGCCCGTCGGAGGTCAGAGTGACCAGCGTGACGATACCGGTGCGCCGCATGGTTTCGTGCAGCAGGTCGATCCGCTCTTCACGAAAAGCTGGGGGAAGATACACGCCACGGTTCCTTTCTCAGCGGGGCGGCTGGGCCAGCCCGAATGCGGCATAGACACGCGTGCTTGGCGGCCATGCCTGCATTATGTCGGTGCGCCAGGCGAAGGCCGCCCAGATCAGCAGCGCCAATACGAGAATACTGGCAGCCCAGGCGGCGGCAGGCCAGAGAGATGGGCGTGGCGGCGGCTCCGCGATGTTGACCAGCCGTTGCATAGCGGTTGGCGATGGCCGGTCCAGTGACATTGGCCGGGCCGGCCGGGCCGGCGGAGGCGGCTCTTCGGCCGGGGGCGACTCCATCACCTCGGACGGCGAGGCTTGCTCAGGTT
>DATDIC010000147.1:0-14234 GCA_036521275.1 Acetobacteraceae bacterium | reverse complement strand
CTCGTTGGCCAACCGCGACTTTCACCGCTTCATCAACACCAGCAGCAACAATCCGCTGATCATTGATCCGGTATCACGATACATCGATTTCGGACGCATGCTGGTGCGTCTGGTCGGTCATGAACCTGGTTATCTGAAGCGGGTGGTGCGCGAGCACCGCGCATTGCTCGCGGCGTTTCGCAAGCGTGACGCCAGTCGGGCCGCCGATCTCGGCGCCGCGCATGTGCGCGTCACGCGAGACGTTATGCTGGCGCGGCTCTATAGGGCACGCGAACCGCACGCCGCCTGACAACGTGGCGCAACCCGCTTCGGATCAGCACTGAACCCGCTCCGCCCAGTCGTCGCCGCTCGAAAGACCCGATGCCTGCCGGGCGAGTTCCGCGAGGCAGGCCGCCCGCTCCGGGGTGCAGCCACGTTGCAGCCACCAATGTCGCGTGGACCGAAGCAATGCGCCAACGCGCGGACCGGGCGCCAGGCCCAGGGCCAGGACGTCACGTCCTTCCAAAGGAAACACCGGCAGCGGAAGCGCCGCGATCCGTTCTCGCAATCGTTCCCAATCAGGCTGACTGCCACCGGCCAACCAGGCGCGATCGATCAGGATCGTCCGATCATTGTCGGCCAGCATCCGACGCAGCGCGTCATCATCATCCGGCGGCCGCGGCACGGGGCCAGACCGCAACGCGCTCAGGCGTGCACGCTCGTCGTTGGCCAGCCGCAACCGGTCGGCCAATACGTCGGCATCGCCGGTCAGCAGCGCAGCCAGCCGCAACAAGGGGTCCACCGGCGCACCGGACGCGACGAGTGCCGCAAGCGCGGTCGGGTCCGCCCCCTCAGGCAGCGCTGCTGCCAGCACCCCCAGCTCAGCCATCAGTGCGACCGCGGCACTCGGGTCGGGCGTCATCAGGATACGCTTCAGCTCGCTCCACACCCGTTCGACGGACAGGCCGCCCAGGCCGGCAACGCCGTCGCGCAACGCCGCCAGGGTGACCGCATCCGGCCGCTCGCGCCCGTAACGGGCGAAGAAACGAAAGAAGCGCAGAACGCGCAGATAATCCTCGGCGATACGCCGTGCGGGATCGCCCACGAAGCGCACCCGGTGGTCGCGCAAATCCGACAACCCATCGAAATAGTCGAACACCGATCCGTCGGGCGCCATCGACAGCGCGTTGATCGTGAAATCCCGCCGCGCCGCATCGGCCCGCCAGTCGTCGGTAAAGGCAACCACGGCGTGACGGCCGTCAGTTTCGATGTCACGACGTAACGTGGTGATCTCGATACCGCGCGCGCCAACGAGAGCCGTCACCGTTCCATGGTCCAGACCGGTTGGGATCACCCGAATTCCGGCGATCTGCAACGCTCGTGTCACTGCTTCGGGTGGCTGCCGGGTGGCCAGGTCGATATCCGCCACGTCGTACCCCAAAAGCCCATCGCGCACCGCGCCACCCACCACCCGCGCATCGGGCAGCGCCCCCAGCACCGCCCGGAGCCCCGGATCGTGCAGGAATGCCGGCGGCGCAATCCGCCGAGCCGGTGCCTCGTTCAATCGGTTGTCCCCGGTCCGGCGGTCGCCCCAGGCCCGGCATGCCCCGGCACGATATGACCGTGCTCAAACTGCGCCGGCACATAGGACGCGCCGCGTGGCAGGGCACGATCCGCCACGAACCACAGCAGCAGGCCAATCGTCAGCACCAGCAAACCGGCCGCAGCCGCAACGGCCGGGGTGGACGGAACGCCACGCGCCAGGGCAAAGCGCCACAGGCCGAACAGCAAGAACGGCGACAGGAACAGCGCCAGCTCAAAGAACCGCAGCATCGGATGCGCTGCGCAACCGTTCGGCCAGATGTACCAGGATCGCGGCGGTTGCGCCCCAAATATAATGGTCGGGATGCGGCCAGACCCACACATCGCGCAAGATGCCGTTGCGTTCCTGCCGCTCGCGGCGCGGCGCCGCCGGATCCAGCAACACGTCGATCGGCAGTGCGAACACGTCATCGACCTCGCCCGGTGCCGGCTCGAAGCTCAGCCCCGCCGGAACCAGTCCGATCACCGGCGTAATCCGAAACCCGGTGCCGGTCAGGAAATCCCCCATGCGCCCCAGCACCTGGACGCGTGCCGGATCCAACGCGATCTCCTCCTGCGCTTCACGCAAAGCGGCCGCCACAGCATCGATATCGGTCGGATCGATACGACCGCCGGGAAAGCTGACCTGCCCCGCGTGTCGCTTAAGATGCTCATTGCGTTTGGTCAGCAGCACGCACGGCGAATCGCCCAGGATGAAACCAACCAGCACAGCAGCCGGGACGGGGATGCCCGTCAATGCGGCCAGCAGCTCGTTGCCTCCTGTCAGCCGGCCCGGTACTTCGGCGCGCACCACGCAGTTCAAACGCCGTCGCAACTCGGCGCTGTCCACCTCGTGCGGCTCAATCCTCACCGGGCGGCATCTCGCCCAATGGGAAAAACACCCCGCTCGACCATACGCCCAGCATCCGCCGGCACGCGACCCATTCGGGGACCGCGAGCGCCACCAGCTCGTAATACACCGCGCGACCGATCCGCGCTTCCACCCAGAATTCACCGGCCCCCGGGCGGACGCGAATGTACGGGGTCGGTTCGCATGTCAGTATGTCGTGCGCGATGCGGATCGGGTGTTCAGGACCAGCCGTCACCACCTGGTCCACGTTGGTGCGCAAGGACAGGATCTGGTGTCGCCCGTCGCCCGTCCAGTCCAGCTCCACCGCGACGAACGGGGCGTCTTCCACCTGGATCCGGCCGCGCTCCGCCGGCGTTTCCAGCCAAAACGACCCATCCGCCTCACGTTTAAGCACTCCGGCGAACAGGCACACCAACTCCTTCCGCCCGATCGGCGTTCCACGGTAAAGCCAGGTGCCATCGCGTTGGATCACGAACGGCAGATCGCCGCATTCAACAGGGGCGCGCTTCGGTCGCGGCGCGCGTCCCAACGCCGCCATCGCCAGTCCGCCGGCTGGAATCTTGCCGGCTGCAACCTTGCCGGAAACAGACGGCGATTTCTCCACCCCGCTCACGGAACCCGCCCGCTCACGATATCGCCGACGACAAATACAGGAGCGCGCGCTGGATCGCCCGTTGGCACGGGAAAACCGGCATCATTCACGTCTCCTTTCATGCGGTGCGGACGAGCGTCAGTTTCCCGGCTCCTCCCAGAACGCGATATAGGGAGCCTCCCCCTCTCGCGAAAAGTGCCAATATGTCGGCAGATCGCGAAACTCATCGGCGGAGACTTGGATGTCGGCCAGCATGGCAAATGGGCTTCAGTCCGCGGCGGATCATCCCGTCCTGCACGAGGTAGAGGCGCTCGGCAACCGCATCGGTGCGGTGCGCGCGGCGATCGGCCGGGTCATCTTCGGCCAGCAGGAGGTTGTGGACGAGACCCTGATCACCCTCCTCTGCGGCGGCCATGTGCTGCTGGTCGGGCTGCCGGGGCTGGGCAAAAGCCGCCTGGTCGAAACGCTCGGCGTGGTGCTCGGGCTGGCCACCAAGCGCATCCAGTTCACCCCCGACCTGATGCCCGCCGATATCGTCGGCAGCGAGGTGCTCGAGGAATCCGCCGGCCGCCGCAGCTTCCGCTTCATGCACGGACCGGTGTTCTGCCAGTTGCTGATGGCCGACGAAATCAACCGTGCCAGCCCGCGCACCCAGTCGGCGCTGCTGCAGGCCATGCAGGAGCGCCGGGTGGCGGCCGGCGGCCATGAGCACATCCTGCCGCGCCCGTTCCATGTGCTCGCGACCCAGAATCCGATCGAGCAGGAAGGCACCTACCCGCTGCCAGAGGCGCAGCTCGACCGTTTCCTCCTGCAGATCGATGTCGGCTACCCCGACCTGGAGGCCGAACGGACCATGCTGCTGGCGACCACCGGCGCGGTGGAAGAACGTCCCGCTCCGGCCATGAACGCCGAGGAGTTGATCGGCGCGCAGGCGCTGATCCGCCGCGTTCCGGTGGGCGAGACCGTGCTGAACGCGATCCTGGCGCTGGTCCGGGGTGGCCGCCCCGACTCAAGCCAGGACGAGACGGTCCGCAAGCACGTGGCGTGGGGCCCCGGCCCCCGGGCCTCGCAGGCATTGATGCTGGCGTGCCGGGCACGCGCCCTGCTCGAAGGGCGTCTGGCGCCCAGCGTCGATGATGTCGCGGCACTCGCCCGCCCTGTGCTGCGGCACCGCATGGCGCTGACATTCTCGGCCCGCGCCGAAGGACTCACGCTGGAACAGGTCATCGACCGGCTGGTCGAACGTCTTGGCTAGCGCCGCCATCCACGTCGGCGCGCGCCGGGCCGAGGCGCTGGCCGCCCGCCTGCCGCCCCTGCTGGTGGCCGCCGAGCGGGTGGCCGCCACGGTGGCGCAAGGCGTGCATGGCCGCCGGCGTGTCGGCCCTGGCGACAGCTTCTGGCAGTTCCGCCCCTTCGTCGCCGGCGATGCGGCGGCCCGCATCGACTGGCGCCAGTCGGCCAAATCCGGGCGACCGGAGCCGCACGGGTGGTTCGTCCGCGAAACCGAGTGGGAAGCAGCACAGACCGTGTGCCTCTGGCACGATGCGTCCGCCAGCATGCGCTGGCGATCGGCGCTCGCGCCGGTCGAAAAGCAGGAGCGTGCGGCACTGCTCCTGCTGGCATTGGCGGCGCTCCTGTTGCGCGGCGGCGAGCGGGTGTCGCTGATGGCCGCCGACAGCCGCCCGCTGGCCGGTCGCGCCGGCCTGGACCGGCTGGCCGAGGCACTGTCCAACGCCGACACCGACAGTCCCGGGCTGCCCCCCGACATGCGGCTGCCGCGCCATGCCAGGGTGGTCCTGCTCGGCGACTTCCTATCGCCGCTGCCGGAAATCCAGGCAGTCATCGCGCGCCTCGCCGGCATTCCGGTCACCGGCACGCTGCTGCAGGTCCTCGACCCTGCTGAGGAACTGCTGCCCTATTCCGGCCGGATCCGGTTTCGCGGCCTGGAGCGCGAGGGCGAGACGCTCATCCCTCGCGTCGAAGGCATTCGCCAGGCGTACACCGAAAAGCTGCGCGCCCAGCAGGACGGTCTGCGAGACCTGTGCGCGGCAGCCCGGTTCAGCTTCTCGATCCATCGCACCGACCATTCACCAGAAGCCGCGTTGCTCGGGCTGTATACCGCGATGGCGGCCCGTTGAATGTGCCGCGCGGCCATGTCCACCCGTGCGATATCTCCGACCTCGTCGCCGGTACCGGGAATACTGCCTTCACCTCTCCGGCGCTTTACCGGAGGCGTGCAGTGATGCTGTCGTGTCACGAAGTGAATTCGCTTTAGCGATGGTCTTTGCTCGATCATGATCTTCACCGCACCTTGGGTCCTGCTGGCGCTGACCGCGCTGCCCCTGCTCTGGTGGCTGCTGCGGGTCACGCCACCGGCGCCGCGCCGGGAAATGTTTCCGGCCATTCGCCTCCTGCTCGGCCTGAAAGCGCGCGAAGAAACCCCGGCACGCACGCCGTGGTGGCTGTTGCTTCTCCGCTGCATCGCCGCCGGGCTGGTCATCATCGGCCTGGCCGGACCGATACTGGACGCCGGCTCCGCCCTCCCCGGCACGGGTCCCGTGCTGCTGGTGCTCGACAACGGCTGGGCCTCCGCCACCGGCTGGGCGCGGCGGGTCCAGGCCGCGGATATCGTGCTCGACCGCGCGGCCCGTGCCGGGCGTCGCCTCGCGCTGCTGCCCACCGCGCCCGCGGATACCGGTGCCGCGCCGGCAATCACGCCGCTGATGCCGCCATCGGAACTGCGCGGCCGGCTGGCCGCAATGCATCCGGAGCCCTGGCCGGTGGACCGCGCCGCATCCGCCGCCGCCATGGCGGGCTGGAGGTATCAAGACAGCTCCGTCGTCTACCTCGCCGACGGCCTGACCGACGGTCCGGCATTCCCGGCATTCTCCCAGGCGCTGCGGGGCGCCGGAAACGTCACCGAGCTATGCTGCGACGCGCCGGCCCGGCTGTTGCTGCCGCCCGGCAGCACGGCCGACAGCCTGATCGCCCGCGTCGCGCAGGCACCGGAGCCAGCCGCGGCGAAAGTGCAGGTGCTGGCGCAGACCGGGGACGGGCGGACGCTGGCCGAGGCCACCGTGGACCTGCCCGCCGGCGCGCGCACCGGCACCGCTGCACTGGTCCTGCCGCCGGAGTTGCGCAACCGGCTGACCCGGCTCGTGCTGGCCGACGCCCCGTCCGCCGGATCGGTGGTCCTCCTCGACGAACGTTGGCGCCGGCGACCGGTCGGGCTGGTGACCGATAATCCCGAGGCCGCCAATGCGCCGTTCGTCGGCCCTCTCTATTACCTGAACCGTGCCTTGCAGCCCTATACCGAGGTGCGGCAAGGCACCATCCAGCAATTGCTGACGAGGAATGTTTCCGTCCTCGTGCTGGCCGACGATCCGCTGCCGGATGGGCCAGCCCGTGATGCGCTGGCGAAATGGGTCGAGAATGGCGGCTTGCTGATCCGCATGGCGGGACCCCGCACCGCAGCCGAGCCGATCGGCGAGACCGACGATCTGCTCCCGGTCAGGCTGCTGGGCGGCGATCGCCAGCTCGGCGGTGCGCTGTCATGGAGCCGGCCGGCCGGACTGGCTGCCTTTCCGCCAGGTTCCCCGTTTGCCGGGCTCGCGGTGCCGCCCGACGTGACCGTCTCGCGGCAGGTGCTGGCAGAACCCTCGGCGACACTCGCCGCGCACACCTGGGCGGCGCTGGCGGACGGCACGCCGCTGGTAACCGAGGCAGCGAAAGGGAATGGGCGCGTCGTGCTGTTCCATGTCACCGCGAACGACGACTGGTCCAACCTGCCGCTGTCCGGCCTGTTCGTCGATATGCTGCGCCGCCTGGTCGCGCTCTCCGCCGGGGTCCAGACCGCGCCGGGCCACGACGTGCTCGCGCCGGTGCAGACCCTGGACGGATTCGGCCTGCTGTCGGCGCCGCCTCAGGCCGCCACCGGCCTTGCCGCCGATCAGTTCGGCCGGACGCCGCCATCTCCGCAGCATCCGCCGGGCCTCTACGGGCCGGAGAATGGTCGGCAGGCTCTGAACCTGTCGAGCGTGCTGGACCCGCCGGAAGCCGCGCCGATGGTTGGCTCGCATGTCGAACCACTCACCGCGGCGGTGCCGGAACGTGCGGTCGGCCCCTGGCTGCTGACCATCGCCGTCGCTCTGCTCGCACTGGACTTGCTGATCTCTCTTCTGATGCGCGGATTGCTGCGGCCCGCCACGGCCCGGCGGATCGCCGCGCTGCTCGCCGTCGGCGTGCTCGGAACCGGGCTTCTGCACCCCCTGCCCGCGCGCGCCGAGCTCGACCAAGTCGCCAACCCGGCACTCGGCACCCGCCTCGGTTACATCGTCAGTGGCGACCCGCAGGTCGACAGCATCGCCAAACAGGGGCTCGAGGGACTTTCCGAATACGTCAACGCCCGCACCGCCGCGACGCTGGACGAGCCGGATGCGATAACCCCGGGCACCACCGATCTGAGCTTCTATCCCCTGCTGTACTGGCCGATCACCGCCGACGCCTCTCCGTTGAGCTCCGCCGCCGCGGCAGCACTGAATGACTACATGAGCCGCGGCGGCATCCTGCTGATCGACACACGGGATTCGGGATCCGGCGCCGGCTTTGCCCCGGGTGCCGGAGAGGCGCTGCAACGCGCCGCCCGTGGCCTCGTCGTGCCGCCGCTCACGCCACTTACGATCGACCACGTGCTGGCGCGCACCTTCTATCTGCTGCGGGATTATCCCGGGCGATACGACGGCGGCACGGTGTGGGTGCAGCAGGGCCAGGACCGCAGCAACGACGACGTCAGCCCGGTGATCATCGGCGGCAACGACTGGGCCTCGGCCTGGGCGGTCGATGCCGATGGCCATTATCCCTATGCGGTGATCCCGGGTGGCGAGCGGCAGCGCACGCTCGCCTATCGTTTCGGTGTCAATGTCGTGATGTATGCACTGACCGGCAACTACAAGGGCGACCAGGTGCACGTGAAAGCCATCCTTGAACGGCTGGGGCAGTAGCGTTGGGCAACTACACGGAACTGCACCAGGCCATCGCCGCATTGCGGTTCGATCCGCTGATCCCGCTCAGCCTGCTGCTGGCGCTCACCGCAATCTGTGCAATCGGACTCGGGCTGGCCGCGTGGCGGCGAGCGAGCGGCACGGTGCTGCGTGCATTCGCCTTCGCCGTATTGCTGCTCTGGCTCGCCGGACCACGGCTTGTACAGGAAACCCAGCAGGGTCTGCCCGACATCGGCCTGCTCGTCATGGACCACACCGCGTCGATGCAGGTGGGCGACCGCGCCCGGCTGGCCGACGCGACGCGCGCGGCCCTGACCGATCAGGCCGACAAGCTGCGCGACCTGGAACTGCGCACCATCACCGTGCCGGAAAGCGGCGATTCCGGCACCCGGCTGTTTGCCGCGATCGAGCAGGCCCTGGCCGACATACCGCGCGCCCGGTTCGCCGGTACGGTCGCGATCACCGACGGGCAAGTGCACGACATTCCCGCCACATCCCAGGCTGCGTCCCTCGGCGGTGCCCCGTTGAACGTGCTGATCCCGGCACGCGGCGAAGAGGTCGATCGGCGCATCCGGGTGATCAATGCGCCCAGTTACGGGATCGTCGGCAAAAGCGTGACGCTGCGCTTCGCGGTGGACGATCTCGGCGTGGACGACCAGGGCAAGGCCGTCCGCGTCACCATCCGCCGGGACGGCGACCCGCCCGTGGTCGAAAGCGTCCCGGTCAATCGGCCGCAAAGCTTCGACGTGCCGATCACCCGCGCCGGACCCACGGTCATCGAATTCGCCGCCGACCAACTGCCCGGCGAAGTATCCACCCTGAACAACCGCGCCGTGGTGGAGATCAACGGCGTGCGCGACCGCCTGCGCGTCCTCCTGATCTCCGGCGAGCCGCACCCTGGCGAGCGGACCTGGCGGCGACTGCTGAAGGCCGATCCGGCAGTCGATCTGGTGCATTTCACCATTCTGCGTCCGCCCGAAAAGGATGACCTGACACCGCTGAACGAATTGTCGCTGATCGCCTTCCCGGTCCGCGAACTGTTCCAGCAGAAAATCAATCAATTCGACCTGATCATTCTTGATCGATTCCAGAACAGCGGGCTGCTGCCGCTGCCTTACCTTGAAAACATCTCCCAGTACGTCCGCCAAGGCGGCGCACTCCTGCTGAGCGTCGGTCCGGAATTTGCCGGTCCCACCAGCCTTGCCGAGACGCCGCTGGCAGACGTGCTTCCCGCCGGGCCAATGCGTTACGACGCAGTCGTGAACGGTGAGTTTCGTCCGCGTGTAACGGCGATGGGCAGCCGCGACCCGGTCACCGAGGGGCTTGCCGGCGCCAATCCTCCAGGCGTGTCCGATGCCACGCCGACCTGGGGACCCTGGTATCGCCGCATCGGCGCATCGGATGTGCATGGGCAGGTGCTGATGAGCACGCCCGACGGCAATCCGCTGCTGGTCATGGACCGGGTCGGTCAGGGTCGTACAGCGCTGTTGCTGTCAGACCAGATCTGGCTGTGGTCTCGTGGTCACCAGGGCGGCGGTCCGCAGGCCGAATTGCTGCGCCGGATCGCCCATTGGCTGATGAAAGAGCCGGACCTGGAAGAGAATGCGATCACCGCCCGGGTTGCCGACGGGCGATTGCAGATCGAGCGGCGCTCGATCGAGGCGACGCCGCCGGGCACCGTGACAGTGACCGATCCGGACGGCAACACGCAGACAGTGAAGCTGATCACCGATTCGCCGGGACGATCGAAAGCCACCGTACCGGCCACCAGCCCCGGCGTTTGGCGCATCACCGACGGACCGCGCACTGCCTATGCCGCCGCCGGCGCGGCCAACCCGCTGGAGATTGCCGACCTGCGTGCGACGGCCACAAAGCTCGCCAAGCTCGTTCGCGAAACGGGCGGCGGGATCCATTGGCTTCAGGGCAGTCGGGCGGGCGCCCCACCCATCGTGCCGGAGCTCCGCCGGACCGAAGCCGATCGTGCTGCATCGGGCGATGGTTGGATCGGATTGGAGCGTCGTCGGGCCCACCTCGTGACCGGCATCGATTCGTTCAGGCTTTTGCCCGCATGGGCGGCACTGCCATTGATGCTCGGATTGCTGATCGCGGCCTGGCGACGCGAGGGCACGTGACCACCGGCAGGGTTTCGTTTTCGGCACGCGGAACCTACATCGAAGATCGTCCGGTTTTCCAATCCGCCGAAAGGCCAACCTGTCGAAAGGATCGTGTCTTCCAGGTTACGGATCCGAATGAGTGGGGCTCGGCGCCCGGCGGCTCGTCCGCTCCGATGTCGCCCGTTCTGGCGCTGATCGGATTTGTCGGGCTGTGCCTGCTGGTCTGCGCGGCCGACGTGGCCCTGGTCTCCGGGCCCGAGCGCGGGTGGTACCTGTCGCTCACGCCCCCGCCGGGAACGCCGCCCGCCTGGTTATTCGGGCCGTTGTGGGCGTCGCTTTACCTGCTGATGGGTGTCGCTGTCTGGCTGGTCTGGAAACGAGCGGTCAGCCCACATCCGCTGCGGCTGTGGGGTTGGCAGCTCGCACTTAGCTCGCTGTGGATACCGGCATTCTTCGCGCTCCGCAGTGAGCTGCTGGCCGTTGCGGTGGTTCTGGTTCTCATTCCGGTGCTGGCACTGACGCTGCGCAGCTTCCGGCGCATCTCGCGCACGGCCGCATACCTGGTGGTTCCTTATCTCACCTGGAGCTTGTATGCTCTGTACCTCAACGCCGGATTCTGCTGGTTGAATCCAGGCTGAGCGCAATGAGGGAAACATGGTGCTGGGGGGCATTCGCAAGGAATTCTGCGCCACTGCGGTGTTGCTGGCCGGGGCGGTGATCGGCACACCCGCCGCACCCGCCCGCGCGCAAATGAATCTGCCACCCAACGTGGGGCAGTTTGGGGGAATCACCGGCGCACCGAATATCGGTGGTCAGGGACAGCCAACCACAACGGGGCGGCCCGCCACCCCGCCGCCGGCCGGTCTGCCGGGGGCGCAGAGCTCTCCAGAGGCCCCGGCGCCCGCATCACAACCGGCGGTCATGATGGAGCCGACCGACGCGCTGTTCGATGCAATCAACCGTGGCGATCTTTCCGCGGCCCGCGATGCGGTCAACCGCGGTGCCGACATGAATGGGCACAACGTTCTCGGGATGACGCCCATCCAGCTCTCGGTCGATCTCGGCCGCAACGACATCACCTTCCTGCTGCTCTCGAACGGCGCCGCCCCCGCCAGCGCCCCGCCACCTTCCGCAACGACCGCCAGCGCGTCCCGCCATTCCGCGGCATCCAAAACCCTGAAGCAGGCGGCGCGCAAACAAGCCCATACGGTCCGGACCGTCTCCGCCCCGGCCCCGCAGCAGACGCCGCGCCTGTTCGCCGGGAATGGCGGGAACCCGATTCCGGCCGCCGGCTTCCTGGGGTTCGATCCCGGCCATTGACGATACGGTTGTTGCCCGGCGGGTATGGCTTGATTGGTGACTGACGCGGACGGCATCTTGCGGCCCGACGGGAAGCGAGACGCCAAATGCAGCCGAACGGCAATGCCGCCTTGTATTTCGTGGACCGGCACTGCGAACAGGGACGCGGTGAGGCTCTGGCCTTCCAGGATCCCTGGCGAAACCTGACATACGAAAGCTTGCGCGCCGGAAGCGCCCGCTTCGGCGAGGCACTTCGCCGGGCAGGCATCCCCCGCGAACACCGCATCGCCCTGGCGATGCTGGACACGATCGACTTTCCGGTTGCGTTCTGGGGCGCCCTCCGCGCCGGCGTGGTGCCGGTTCCGGTCAACACGCTTCTGACGACCGAGCAGACCCATTTCATCCTGGTCGACAGCCGAGCCGAGGCCCTGGTGGTCTCAGCACCGCTGCTTCCGGCTTTGCGCCCCATCCTGACCGGATTGCCTGGGCTGCGGCGGATCATCGTGGCCGCCCCCGACGGCTCGCCACCGGTGCTGACCGACCCGGAGATCGAGTTTTCCCGCTTCCTCGCCGAGGGCAACGATCTCCCGCCGGTATCCGCATCCAGCGACGATGTCGCCTTCTGGCTGTATTCCTCCGGCTCCACGGGTCAGCCGAAAGGCGTGAAACACGTCCATGCCAGCCTGCGTGCCACCGCCGACACATACGGCGCCCAGGTGCTCGGAATTCGCCCCGATGACCTGGTGTTCTCCGCGGCGAAGCTGTTCTTCGCCTACGGACTCGGGAACGCCATGACCTTCCCGATGTCGGTCGGCGCCCGCGCGGTGCTGCTGCCTGACCGACCCACGCCGGATGCCGTCATCAGCACGATGCGCCGCTTCCAGCCAAGCATCTTCGGCGGGGTGCCCACGCTTTACGCGGCTTTGCTGGCGCATCCTGGACTTGGCCCCGGCGTCGGGTCCGAACGGTTGCGCCGCTGCATCTCGGCCGGTGAAGCACTGCCGGAGGCTGTCGGACGACGTTGGCAGGATGCCGTCGGCATCGAGATTCTCGACGGGCTCGGCTCGACCGAAATGTTGCACATTTTCCTGTCCAACCGCCCGGGCGAGGTGCGCTACGGCACGTCCGGACGCCCGGTGCCCGGCTATGATCTCAGGATACTCGACGAGACCGGCACCCCAGCCGTGGACGGAACCGCCGGGGAGCTTGTGGTGCGTGGGCCCAGTGCAGCGGATGGTTACTGGAACCAGCGCGAGCGGACGCGGCAAACGTTTCAGGGCGAATGGACGCGTACCGGCGACACCTATATGCGGGAGCCGGACGGCGCCTACCGCTACTGTGGCCGCGCGGACGACATGATGAAGGTCGGCGGGGTATGGGTCTCCCCGTTCGAAGTGGAGGGCGCGCTCGTCTCCCACCCGGCCGTGCTGGAGGCGGCGGTCGTCGGACACCCCGACGAGCAGGGACTGATCAAGCCGAAGGCTTTCGTCGTGCTGCAACCATCGGCATCCGGCGTGGATTTCGACACGCTGCCGGATCAACTGAAGGCGCATGTGCAGGCGAAGGTTGGCGTCTGGAAATACCCGCGATGGATCGAGATCGTCGAACACCTGCCGAAAACCGCCACCGGGAAAGTCCAGCGATTCAGGTTGCGACAGCTCGGATGAACGCGGAGCCACCGCAGCAGGAAGCGACGGACGCCGTTTCCCACCGCCGCTGCCGCCTGCCGATCCGTGGCGGGAACCCCGAAGGCACGGTCGAGGCAGCATGGTGGGGCCCCGCGGTGACCGAATCGCCCAGCCTCGTCCTGCTGCACGAGGGACTCGGTTCATTAAGCCTTTGGCACGACTTTCCGCGGAACCTCGTTGCTGCGACCGGCTGCGGCGTGTTCGCCTGGTCGCGCTTCGGTTACGGCCATTCCGATCCCGCTCCGCTGCCCTGGCCACCCGATTACATGCATCGTGAAGCACATCACGTGCTGCCCGCAATTCTCGACGCGGCTGCGATCCGCACTGCCATCCTGGTCGGCCATTCGGACGGCGCCTCAATCGCGACGATCCACGCCAGCCGCGGAGATCCTCGGGTTCGTGGCCTGGTGCTGCTGGCCCCTCATTTTTTCGTGGAAAATGTCACGATCGCGCGCATCCGCCAGCTCACCGGCGACGCCGCGAGCGGCCAACTCCGCCACCGGCTGGCGCGGCACCACGCATATCCGGACATGGCGTTCAATGGCTGGAGCGGCGCCTGGCTCGACCCTGCATTCCAACAACGTTTCGATCTGGGTGATGAACTCCGGCAGATCCATGTCCCTGTCCTGATTGTGCAGGGACGGAACGATCCATATGGCACCGAAGCGCAGCCCGCGCTCGCCGAACGTATGATCCCGGCCGCGGTGCGGACGGTGATGCTGGACTGTGGCCATGCCCCGCACCTCGAGGCGGCCGCCGCGACCATCGGCGCGATCGCCGAATTCTGCCGCACGAATGCCCGTCCTCTCTGACCCGGTCCTCTCTGATCAGGCGTTTGCGGACCGCATGGCCGCCCTCGGCCCGTTCGAGCCGGCGCCGCGACTCGCCGCGGCCGTCTCGGGGGGGCCCGACAGCCTGGCTCTGGCCCTGCTCGCGCAACGCTGGGTGGCCGGCCGCGGAGGAACCCTGCTGGCGCTCATCGTGGATCATCGGTTGCGCCCGGAATCGGCCCGCGAAGCCGCGGAAACCTTGGTCCGGCTTGCCGCGCAGCGCATCCCGGCACGTGTTCTGACGCTGTCTGGCCTGCATCCCGGGCCGGCCCTGGCCGAG